>CAZBFA010000066.1:0-4493 GCA_964491045.1 Candidatus Woesearchaeota archaeon | reverse complement strand
CTATAGCATGTAATCAACCGCTAACGCCAGCCGCTTTAGCGGCTGGTAGTTTACTCCTGCTTGATTTTATATTGGACATACAATAACTTCTCTGGATCTTCGTAAGCGTATCTGCCATAAAATAATATGGAAGTTCATATTTATAGACTTTTTCACTGGGCTTGATTGTTGCCGATATGTTTATATCTCTTAATAATAGTCTATTTTTATGCCAAAAACAGTATCAAAAGATATCCCATTAAGCGAGATAACATTAAGAAGGTATGAAAAGCCGTATGATTTAGATGGAAGGGACCTGGCAAAAAAATTATGCCTGTCTCTTGGCTTGCTGCAGCCAGGCGATTCAAGGGATATAATAGTGGATGTTCTTATCGTGCTTCTGGATGCAAAAGATAAAAAGAAGTTTCTGGCTTCTGAAGAGATTGTGCAGGCTGTGATTGACCACAGGAAGAAGAAAAATCTTGCGCTGAAGGGAACAGCGTCATCCAACATAAGAAGGCAAATTAAAAGGCTTAAAGACATTTTCCTGGTTGAATGCATCACAAACAAATACAGAATACATGAATTTGACAGCCTGAAGAACATCTTTGAAAGCAAGGTTGAAAGGCTTTACCTGAATAACATCATGGAAAGGGTAAAAGATTACCTTAATGCGATTGACAAATAGAATTTTTTTCTTTGTATAGTTTATAGACAAATAAGATTTACCAACCAAGATCAGACAGTGGTGGGTAATGATCACAATCGCAAGAAGCCTCGCGCCTTCTTTTTATCTTTTTTGCAATTTGTTTTTTATATCCCACTGGCAATTCCTTACATCCCAATTTTTGAAATGCTTTTTTACTGAGATCTGCTGTAGTGGGTCTATGAACATTTATTTGGTGTGGTTCTAATCCGGCTTCATCCATTATTTGATCAAGATATTCTTGCACCCTATAAAGTTCATATGCAATGCCCTTTTTATCGTAATCTCTTCTTTGTTCATACAATCCGACTTCTATTCTTGCCTGATCAAGATGCTCTTGCACGCTGTTAAGATTCAATAACATTTTTTCTAAATATATTTCTTTTGGTTTTGTTTTTGCCATTGGTCAGAATTAAATAGCATTAACTTATAAATGTTCCTATGGAGATTTCTCTGAAGCCAGAATTATTATATTGCCGCGCCCTTTCTTGATTTTTTTAATCTTGCCTTCATGCTCAAGCTCTGCCAGAATCAATGAAACCTTGGCTTCTGACAAAGATGTTTCTTTTCTAATGTCTTTTTGAGTTGTCCTGCCCCCCTGCTTCTTTATTATGGACAGTATCTTTTCCTTTTCATCAGGAACGAGCTCTTTGATTTCTGGCTTGGCTGTTTCTTTTTGCTCTTTCTTGGCAAGTTTATGCCTAAATCTATACAACAATGCAATTGCTGCCAGAGCAAGAATCACCAATATAGCCATTGAATAAGGAAGCCTTTTTGCCTGTTCATAATCTGTTTCAAGATCAATGTCATTTGCCAAATCTTCGTCCAATGCCGGAAAGAGAAACAAGTCAAGATTGTAAATGCCTTCATCTGTGATTGTTATGTTCTCTTCAGCAAAATCTTCGTCTGCTTTTGCTTTTATTGCATAGCTGCCTTTTGGGAGGTTGAAAGAGTAACTGCCATCTTTTGCCACAAGCCTTTGATATGGTGTTGAATCAACTTCAACAATGCTGTTTTCAACAGGGGTCAAAGACAAGTCGTAAACTATTCCCTGAATTGTGGCTGCATTGGCAGTGCTAACCATAAACATGCTGAAAGCAATCACAAATGCAATAAGTTTAAGCATACCTTTTTTATGTGAAAGGATTATAAAAAGCTTGCTGAATCCAAAAAGCAGGTCAATAAAGCCCCCTTTTCCCGCCATAAAGTGTCGTAAAGCATTATTTTTACTGTTTTGAAAGTATCTTTATAAAATAAATCAACCAGTGATGCGCATAGAAAAGCTTGTGATGAGCTAAAATATTCAAACAATAACGATGGAGGAAAAAATGAAAAAACTATTGACAGTGTTTTTAGTGTTCATCCTGCTGGCAAGCAATTTTGCGATAGCGCTTGCAGATGAAGATGAAAAAGAGAACAGCAATGCTGATGATTTGCTGAGGGCAAAGAAGCTGGAAATAAGGAATGTTGATGAAATAAGAAAGGCAGAGCTGAAAAACAGGACAGCAATAGCAAGGCTGGAAAATGTTGAAGGCAAGCTTCGAAACAGGTACAATGCATGTATTGAAAAATGCAAGGCAGCTGAATCTGAAAATTGTGATGTAAGATGCCGGGGGCTGATGGTTGCTGCTGACAAGCTGAACATAGTGGAAAACAGGCTGCAGCAAGCAGAGCTGAACAGGCTGAAAATATTGAGTGAAGATGAAGTCAAGAAAGTGGCTGCATTGAACAAGTCTGAATTGAAAAAACTGGCTCATCTGGACGGGGCGAGATTAAAGAAATTAGTCAAACTGGACCAGGCAAGATTGAAGGCAGAGCTGAAGGACCTGAAGCTGATAAAAGTAAAAGAGAAGAACATTGCAAAGAAAAGGGCATTGACAGAGGAACAGATAAAAAAATGGAATGAGCAATTCAATAATGCAAAAGATAATTTCCTGAAGAATGAAGCCTTGTACAAGGAATCAAGAAAAGCATTCAATGAGATGAAAGAAAAGCTAAAGGAATGCGAGGGCAAGGACACTGAGGAATGCAAGAAATTAAATGAAGATGCAATGGCAAGGGGCAAGGAGTTCCTGCTGCATGCTGCAGATGTTGCAATTGAGCATTTGAACAAAATAAAAGCAAGGGTTGAGGCTGCTGAGAACATTGAAGAGGACGAAGCAGCAGAGATGGCAACTAAGATAGATGCAGCAATAGCTGAATTAAATGCTATCAAGGAAAAGGTAAATGCAGCGGCAACAAAAGAAGAATTGCAGGAAGCAGCAAAGTCAATCAACCAGATATGGAAAAGGATAAAGTACAATGCAATGACTTATGCCTCAAGAGTTGTTCATACAAGAGTTGGGTTGATTGTAAAGAAGGCTGAAAAATTAGAAGACAAGATGCACTGCGCTGCCAGTCAACTGGAAGAAGGGGGCGAGCCTGTGGAGGAAATCAATGGCATGATTGATAAGTTCAGCGCGAAAGTAGACACTGCAAGGAATGCTGTTGAAAAATCCGAAGAGCTATTGAAGCAGGCAAGAGAAATAAAAGTATCTGAAGATCCATCTGATGAAAGAGCCAAGCAGATAAAATCATTGCTTGACGAAGCCAAGAAGCTGATTAACCAGGCTCATAAAGACCTGAAGGATGCGCATGAACTGCTGAAGAAAATCTTCAAGCTGCTTAAGGACAGTGGTGTTGACGTGACTGGGTGCAGGGAAGATGGAGAGCTGGAGGCAGATGAAGTATATGCTGTGGAAGGAGCATCTGAAACAACTGTCGGTGAAGTTGTCAGCAATGGGGCAGCGGAAGAAGATGAGCCTGTTGAATCAGAAGATGAACCTGCTGGGGCTGCTGAATAAGATCTGGATTTGGCCTTCGGGCCATTTTTTAATTTTTTTTAAAGAAATGTTTATAAAGAATAAAGGGAGATGAAATAGACATGAAAAAGCTGTTGGCATTTGCATTGATATTGATGATTATCTTGTTTGCTGCTGGCTGTTCCAATTTCAAGAATGAAGCTGAAGAGCCATCTGCAGTTTTAGAAGAAGAAACCGAGGTTAGTGAAGACATAGACACTGCTGGTGAAGATTCAGCTGATTTAAGCTCTGAAACTGCTGAAAACCTTGACAAAGACCTGGAAGACTTTGCCTGGTAAAATGGTATATGAGCCAAGAGAGGATTCTTTTCTTGCTGTTTCTTTCATAAAGAGATATGCAATTGGCCCTGTTTTAGACTTGGGATGCGGTTCTGGCATCTTGGCAAAGGAAGCAATGAAACATTCAAGGAATGTTCTTGCTGCAGACATTGATGAAAAATCTGTTTCATACTGCAAGAACCAAGGCATTAATGCTGTTAAGTCGGATTTGTTTTCCAACATAAAAGGAAAGTTCAATTTGATCATATTCAATCCGCCATACCTGCCAGAAGAAAAAGATGAAGAAAAGGATATTGCACTGGCTGTTTCCGGGGGCAAGAAAGGAAATGAGTTAATCGAAATGTTCCTAAAAGATGCAAAGAAACACCTCAATAAAAACGGAAAAATTTTGCTTATTGTTTCTTCCATGGCTGAAGACTCTGAAAAGCTATTCAAGAAGTACGGCTATAAATCCAAGATGCTGAAGGAAGAGAAATTCTTTTTTGAAAGGCTTAAGCTGTATGTGCTGAGCAGATAATAAAAGTGTGAATTGGAAAAAGGCCAATTAATCTTCTATTATTTCCCATTCAATGTCGTCAAATATATCTGTTTTTCCTTTATGCGCATGAACTAAAGAATGACCAGTAATACAAGGTTCGCATTCGCTTATTACTTCTTTCTTGCAAACAG
>CAZBFA010000065.1:0-4657 GCA_964491045.1 Candidatus Woesearchaeota archaeon | reverse complement strand
AGAAGGCCGCGCAAAGGGCGGCGGCTTGAGGCTTGGAGAAATGGAAAAAGATTGTTTCGTAGCCCATGGAGCTTCGTTGCTGTTGAAGGAAAGGTTTGACTCTGACAAGACAGTCATTCATATATGTGAAAACTGCGGGGCATTGGCCATTTATGACAGCAATAAAGAAAAAGGCTTCTGCCAAAAATGCGGCAACAATGTTGAAATATCAGCAGTAGAGCTAAGCTACGGCTTTAAATTATTGATTGACGAGCTTAAATCATTGTGCATAAATCCAAAATTATATTTGAAAAGCAAGTATGAGGATTAAAAAAATGGAAAACATCTACAAAAAAGTTGGCCATATCCAATTTTCAATACTAGGCCCGAAAGAAATAAAGAAAATGGCATGTGTTAAAGTTGTCACGGCAGAGCTTTATGACAAGGAAGGCTATCCTGTTGATGGCGGCCTGATGGATGTTCGTTTGGGAGTTATTGACCCTGGGCTTAAATGCAAGGTATGCAATGAAAAGCTCAAGAAATGCATGGGCCATTTTGGCTTCATAGAATTTGCAAGGCCTGTAGTGCATATAAAATTTGCAAACCTTATCTTGAATGTATTAAGATGCATATGCAAGGAATGCAACAAGGTATTATTGGACAGCAAGAAGCTTGATGAATATACAGCAATTTTAGAGCAGGCAAAAGAAAAGAATCTCATCGCAAGGAGAAGGAAGATTGCAAAAGAAGTAATCGCTTCAGCAAGGACAGCAAAGAAATGCCCTCACTGCAATGCAAAGCAGCAGCCAATAAAACTTGAAAAGCCCCTGACATTCATGGAAAATGACAAGAAGCTGCAGCCAACAGAGATACGGACAAGATTTGAAAAAATAACTGACAGCGAGGTTTCACTGCTCGGATTTGATCCAGAATCTGCAAGGCCTGAATGGTTTATACTGACAGTTCTTCCTATACCGCCAGTTACATTAAGGCCATCAATAACGCTTGAAACAGGTGAAAGGTCAGAAGATGATATTACTCATAAGCTCAGCGATATAGTAAGGATTAACCAAAGGCTTTTTGAGAACATCAATGCGGGCGCTCCTGAAGTGATAATAGAAGACTTATGGGACTTATTGCAGTATCATGTCACAACTTACTTTGACAATACAGTAACTCAAGTGCCTCCGGCTCGTCACAGGTCAGGGCAGCCATTGAAAACATTGACAGAGCGTATAAAAAGCAAGGAAGGAAGGTTTCGTTACAATCTTGCCGGAAAAAGGATAAATTATTCAGCAAGAACTGTAATTAGTCCTGATCCAGAAATAAAAATCAACGAAGTTGGCATTCCAAAAGATATTGCCATGGAGCTCACTGTTCCGGAAATAGTGACTGAATGGAATATTGAAAGCATGAAAATTTTTATCAAGAACGGGCCTGCAAACTACCCTGGCGCAAATTATGTCACAAGGCCAGATGGCAAGAAGAAAAAGATAACAGAAGAAACAACAGAAACATTGATCGAAGAGCTGCAGCCAGGTTATATTGTTGAAAGGCACCTCCTGGACGGAGATGTTGCGCTGTTCAACAGGCAACCAAGCCTGCATAGGATGTCATTGATGTGCCATAGAGTAAGAATAATACCTGGAAAGTCATTCAGGCTGAATCCTGCAGCCTGCTTCCCTTACAATGCAGACTTTGATGGCGATGAAATGAACCTGCATATTCCCCAGACAGAAGAAGCGAGGGCAGAAGCAGAAATACTCATGGATGTCCAGACCCAGGTCATAAGCCCAAGGCATGGCCTCAATGTGATAAGCTGCATTGAAGACTCTGTGTCAGGGAATTACCTGCTCTCAAAGGACTTCACAATGTCAAAAGAAGATGCAATCTCATTGCTCGTGTCAATAGGCATTGAAGATGAAAGAATCAAGAAATTTAAGCAGACAGTTCCAGGAAGCAAGCTATACAGCGTTATATTCCCATCAGACTTCAGCTTCATTGGAAAAACAAAGGACGATGTTGAAGTTATCATCAGGAATGGCGAAATAATGGAAGGCTATTTGGATGGAACAATGATAGCAGAAGAAAGCGGCTCCTTGATCAAGGAATTGCATAAAAAATATGGTGATGAAAAAACACTGGAAATAATCTCAAATCTCTTCAAGCTCGGCATAGCTGCCTTGCTTAAAAAAGGATTCACGACAGGCGTTGCAGACACAGATCTTCCAGCAGAGCTTTCTGAAAAGATAAAAGAAATTTTGAAGAGTACTGACAAGGAAGTCCTTGAGCTTATAGATAAATACAACGCCAAAAAGCTTGAGCCTCTGTCCGGAAGAAGCGCAAAAGAAACATTGGAGCTTAAAGTGCTTCATGTTCTTAATGGAGTAAGAAACAAGATAGGAGACCTCATTGCAAAAAGCGCATCCAACAAGAATCCAACAATAATAATGGCAAGATCTGGCGCAAAAGGAAATATACTTAACCTGGCCATGATATCGGGCTGCGTGGGCCAGCAGGCATTGAGGGGAAAAAGAATCTCTCACGGTTACAGCGGCAGAACATTGTCTTTGTTCACAAAAGAGGATTTAACACCAAAAGCTCATGGTTTTATTGCTCGAGGCTACAAAGAAGGCCTTGATCCTGTTGAATTTTTCTATGGTGCCATGACAGGAAGAGATTCGCTGATGGATACTGCATTGAGAACGCCAAAATCAGGCTATCTCTACAGAAGGCTTGCCAATGCTCTGCAGGACATGAAGGTTGAATATGACCACACAGTCAGGGATGCAAACAATAAGATTGTACAATTCAAGTATGGAGAAGATGGCATGGATGTTGCAAAAAGCGAGGGCGGCACAATAAATGTCTTGAATATAATCAAAGAGGTAGTCAAAAATGAGTGACATTATTGAAGAATTCAAGGGAAAGATACCGGCAAGCCTGCTTGAAGAATATGAAAGGGAATCAAAGAACTTCAAGCTTACAAAGGCGCAGGAAAAAGAAATACTGGCAAGAATAGAGCGGGATTACAATAATGCAATAATCAGCCCTGGCGAGGCCATCGGCGTTGTGACAGCAGAATCATTTGGTGAGCCAAGCGTGCAAATGTCAATAGCAAAGTATGAAAAGATTATTGTAAAGATCAATGATAATATCAAAGTGCTCGAGATAGGAAAGCTTGTTGACGGGTTTATGTCATTGAAAGGCAGCATGAAATTCAATGCATCAGAGGTTTTGCCTTTGCATGACATTGAGCTTTTTGTGCCAAGCCTGAACAATGATGAGAAGGTTGAATGGAAAAGAGTCATTGAATGCAGCAGGCACAAGCCAAGCAAGAATCTAATAAGATTGACAACTGCTTCTGGCCGCAAGATACTTGCAACAGACAATCATTCTTTTGTCATAAGAAAAAACAATAATGTGCTGCCAATAAAAGGAAGCGAATTGCAGACAGGAAACAGGATACCGGTGCTGAATAAATTCACAAGTGAAAATAGCCTGCCTAACATTAGGATAAGCGACAACTTGCCAGGAATTGATGTAATTGATGATTTTGCAAGCAAGCCGGGAAGGACAAAACAGATTAAGAATAATATTGAGCTTGATGGAGTGACAGGATGGTTTTTCGGGGCTTACTTAAGCGAAGGATTTGCAAACGGCTATGCAATGAGCATATCAAACAATGATGATGGCTACATCGGAAATGCAAAGATGTTTGCTGACAGGATTGGCCTTGCTTACAGCGAAGAATTTCACCACAGGGGATTTGCAGACAGCCGAGATTTAAACATGAATTCCGTGTTGCTAAGCAGCTTTATGGTTGAGAGCTGCGGTCGGGGCTCTGATTTCAAGAAAGTTCCAAATTTTGCATACAATGCAGGCAATGAATTTGTTTCAGGCTTGTTGAGGGCTTACTTTGACGGCGATGGCAACTTCTCGCATAAAACAGGCATAAGAGCATTTTCAAACTCAAAAGAGCTTATAGACGGAATAGCTTTGCTGCTTTCAAGGTTTAAAATATTCTCATTCAAGATGCAGGACAAAAAGAACCAGCATTGGCTCTTCGTACCTTACAAATATGCGCCACTATTCCTGGCAAACATCGGTTCGGACATCGAAGGAAAAAGAAATGACTTGTATAGGCTTAGCGAGAAAGCAAAGAACTTCTGGAATGAAAAAAGCCGCGACTATTATGACATGTTGTCTGGATTTGGAAGCTTGTTCTATGACGCAGCCAAGAAAGTTGGATATCCAACAAGGTATGTCAACAATTTCACAAAAAGGCAAAAAATCGGAAGAACTGCCATATACAGGTACATCAAAATATTTGAGGACTTAAGCAGCAAGAAGAGCATTGACATCAAAAAAGAGCTTGAGCTCATGAGAAAAATGCTTGATTCTGATGTCGTCTGGGATGAAATAACAAAGATAGAGCAAGTCAGCGATTATGACAGCCATGTTTATGACTTGAGCGTGCCCGGGCTTGAAACATTCACAACATTTGATGGTATCATAACGCACAACACATTAAACATATTCCACTTTGCTGGAGTTGCTGAATTAAATGTCACGCTAGGCCTGCCAAGATTGATTGAATTGTTTGATGCTCGTGCCAACATAGAAACGCCAAGCATGGAAATATACTTGAAAAAAGATTATCGAAATGATGAAGATG
>CAZBFA010000064.1:0-4832 GCA_964491045.1 Candidatus Woesearchaeota archaeon | reverse complement strand
GCAGCTGCGGCTTTGCCTGCAATCGTGATATAAATGCATCAATCAATATTTTGAACGGTACCGCTGGACTGGCGGAAACCCATAAGCCTACTGGAGATTATGTCAGACTTTTTGAAGAGAAAGCAGTAATCAATGAATCAGGAACTACATTTGATAGCTAGGAACCATTTTGAGAAAAGCGTTCACGGAAAAGCCGTCATTGGAAGCTCCGCTAGTGCGGAGAGGATGTCACGTTAATGAATTAACAGATGTTATAGTAGACTATTCCAGTATTTTACATAATCATCTGTTTGGCTTTTAAAATATCCCAAATTTCCCTCTGTTTTTATCTTGTCAGAAACAGCATAGCAGTACATGCACTTTATGCATTTTTCATTGAACTTGAAATTTTTGTTGGATATTTTGAGCATTACAGGGCATATTTCATCCACTTGTTTGTCAATGTCGCTGATTTTTTTTAACGTGATGTTAGGCTCATTGTAGTCAAAATTATCCTGCCTTATCTTGAGCACCGTTAAAATATTTCCAGTTGCATGCATCTCAAAAAGCCAGTTAAAAGCTTTCCAGTACCTTGGCAGCACAAAGTAGTTTTTTAGCAGGAAATTAACTATAAAATGGTTTTTTGGCTTTTTTAGGATGTATCTGCCATTAGTTTTAATGTCTTCAGCTTTGATAAGCCCATTTTCAATAGCGGACTTTAAGTAGCTGATTTTTCCAAGCCTTGTTATTTTTGAGATGTAATAATCCAGAACAAATGAGCTCTTTCCAGCCAGAATCAGGTTTAGTTTCTTTGGCGTGCCCTTGCTTGGCCCATCGCCTTCCATTGCAATCAGGCCATCAACGATGTTTAAGTCCGGCTTTAAAATTCTGTTAAGCTCAAATATATTCTTCCCAAGATCCCAATGAACAACCCTTTTGTTCAATCCAATATTGCACCCAACAAGATTTTTCATGCAGCATGACATTATTGCCTCTGTATGTGTCTTTATCTTTGGCATGTTGATAAAGAAAGAATCGTAGCATATCTTAGCTATTCTTGTTTTGCGCCCATTAATCTCTTTTTCTGCAGCTTCTATCCCATTAAAATCGATGTATTTCACCTTGAATCTTTTTGCAATTTCCTTGATTCTTAGCCTTTCAAAAACATCGACCTGGGCGTGATACATTCCAGTATTTGGCCCATCCCCTATCACTATGTTTTTATGCCCTCTCTTTTGTAGGTTTATTATAACGGCAACAATCAGCCTTAGATCTGTTGTGCCTCCTGTCAATGCTATCATATCATTGTTCAGGTTAGGCTTCAGCAAAATTTGCCTTTTTTTGTCTTTTGGCAGCCCGAATTCCATGAATATCTTGTTTACAGAAGCATGGATGTCCTTTAGGCTATCAGCATCAAACTTCAATATCTTCTCTTGGTTAGATTCGAGCCTTTCCATCGTATTTTCCTCCTTTCTTGATGCCCATGAGCTTTAATATTGTCGGCGTTATGTCAACCAATGATGCTTCTTTTAGCTCTCTTTTTTTGATATTTTCCCCATTAACAATGAATATTCCATCAAGATCCTTGTTCTTTGTTATATAACCATGCATGGCTGCTGCATTCTTGTCCTTTCTGAAAAAATCTGGATAAAATTGTTGGCCTGGCTTGACTGCTATCAGCAAATCGCCAACAAAATATCTCCTGTAAGGAATTTTCACTTTTTTTATGCTGCTTTCATCATAAACCAGGCAGTTTAGTTTTAAAAATCTTTGTTTTATTTCTTCTTTATCCCCATTGTTTTTTAGCCATATCTGAGTCATTGTGCTCCCCAAGAAATAATTTGCATCATAATCCTTTATGATTCCAAGTGCATTTATTGTTTCTTTTACGGGCGTCATTCCGTGGTCTGAAAATATTACTACGTTAACATCACCATATTTTTCTTTGGCGGCTCTGACTAATCCACCCACATTGTTGTCTATTAATTTTATATGGCTCAAAACCTCTTTGCTCCTTATCCCATGTTTGTGCTGCAATGAGTCCAAGTTCCATATGTGGCAGTATAAAACGTCGTAATCTTCATTTATCTTTTTCTTTAGCATGCTGAAATTAGCTTGGTCCGTTTTTTCAAAAAAAGCCAGCTTCATTTTTTTATTGGATGTTTTCCATGGATATTCCAGTGCAAAGAATTTTTTTCTGTTTTCCCTTAGTGTGTCAAACAATGTCGGCACATTCAATGAATTCTTGTCAGTATAAAACTTGTCAACAGAGATATTGAAATTGCCAAGTTTTTCAATTGGTATCTCATTGGCTTTAAGCAGCCTTGTTTTTCCATTTAAAACTCTAAAGAGCATTGTTGCATAGCTTATGAAATTCCTGCTTAGATTTCTAAAAATGGTTTTATCTAAAGCATTGAACAGGAATTTTAATGGCCTTATCCAGTTGAAGCATGAATTTCTTGGGTCGTAATAATACCAGCACCAGATATTATGTGTTAATGGGTAATAGCCAGAAAGCATAGAATACTCGACATGATATCCAGCCAATGTATGCAGCCTTCCAGAAGTGCCGGTTTTTGCTAGTTTATAAATATGAGGGCAGTTTTCTTTAGTTAAATCATCATATCTGAAAGCATCCAGGAACAAGATTATGGTTTTCATGTCTTTTAGTGCATAAAATAAATTTATAAAGGATTCTAATTGGTTTGAACAAACCTCATCAGAAAATAAGTCCTTTGGGCAAACAGGTAATTATTATGTTACTTTCAGCTACTTGATGCCTTTCTTTATTCTGTTTATTGAATTTCTTAATTCTGGAAGCTTATTGATAATAACATCCCAAATTATCTCCAAATTGATGCCAAAATATTCATGAATCAATATGTCTCGCAAGCCTGCTATCTTATTCCATTCGATTTTTGGATGATTCTTCTTTATTTCTACAGGAATTTTCTTAACAGCTTCACCAATAATCTCAAGGTTTCTGATTACACCATCAACCAGTAAACTATTTTTTATAAATTCCTGTTGTGACTTGCCTTTAGTATATGCTTCAATCCTTTTTATAGATTCTAAAATGTCATCAATATAAACATTATAATCCCTTTGCATATACAGCTTCCTCTTTTATATATTTAAGGGCAGGTTTTATGTTTTGTTCTATAACTAAATCTATTTTTTTATGCAATACCTTTTCAAGCATGAATTTCAACCCCATATAATTATCAAATGTTGGTTTGTCCAATACAACCAAAAAGTCTATATCGCTATGTTTTTTGTAATCATTTTTTGCATAAGAGCCGAATAATCCCAGTTTTTTAACCCCGTACTTCTGAATATGGTATTTATGGCTTTCAATTATTTCCATAATTTTTTTTTTGTTTAGTTGTTCAGTTTTCTTCATCTTATAGTCTATTACTGCTTTTTCTTGTTTTTATAGTTTTCTTTTCTTCAAGGCAAGTCTTTCAGACAGAGTCATAGGCTGCATAAATGTGGTAATCAATCTTTTCTTGTTTCATCGTGTGGCATTTTTGCAATATGGCTGCCTAAACAAACCTCATCAGAAAATAAGTCCTTTGAGCAAACAGGTAGTTCATCTTGCTTCTTTCCCAGTCCAGGCTCTTTTCAATGGGAAAAATGCTTTCCAAGTCATGATTTAAAATCTTCAGCATCTCTCCATTAATATTGCCATCTTCATCTATCGAAAACATGACCAAGAAAGTCAATGCCAGAATTTTAACTCCGGGATCATGCCACCTAAAATATTTCCAGGCTCTTGTTTTATAGGCTTCTTGCATCCTTAATGAATACTTGTAGCTGAAAAATATCATTGCCATTCTTGACAAAATTCTTCTGAACAGCAAGTTGTCCATGTGGTATTTTCTCAAGAAGAATCTTGCATAAGGCTCAAAATAAGGATATTCCAAATGTTTTTTCATCAGAGCATAAACATCAGCCCAGTTTTTGTCTTTCATGCTGTTCTTCAGCAATCTCGACAATGACATTTTGGCAATCTCGCCCAGCAAGTTTTTTGCCTCAAACCATTCTTTAACAGCATCAATCTTCATATTGCTGACATTCTTTTTATATTTCAGGTAAAAAAATACTTTCTTGACCAGGTCCGGATGTTTTTTATTGAATCCTGGGAAGTCAGTTTTATAGATTTCCTTAAGCTTTTCAGCTCGGCTCCAGTATGTCGCCTTGAATTTTCCGGCCATGATAAGCAGGTTCTCGCAGGCAGTGAAGTAAGCTTTTCCAATATAGTAAAGCATTATCTTTTTTTCATTAGCGCTAATCAATTTCCTGTTTTTGATGTAGTCTGGCTTGAAGGAAATGAGCATCAGCATATACCTGTTCATAATCAGCCTTAAGCCCTCAGGCAGTGGAATTTCGTTATCCCTGAGAGCAGGAAAGTCTTCAAGTACATTCCTGCCATACAGAATCTTGCTTGCATATTTCATTTCATAGTATCTTACAGTTGGCGGCAAGTATTTCAGCTTGCTTTCTTCCAGGCATCTAATATCAATGTGCAAAAAGGTGTTGAAATCATAACTTGCTGTTTCAAAAGCCTCTGCATGCGCTTTCCCGCCCCACCCGAATTTTCTTGATATATTGGTTGCCAAATCCTCCAGAAACTTGTCTGGCAGCAATTTTTTTGTCACAATATACATGTCAAAGTCATTTACTGGGGCATAACTCTTTCCTTTCTTCAGCACAGCCCCTTCGCCTCTTCCAAAGCCGCCCATTAATATTATAGAAACAACATCTGGTATGGCTGCCACTATATCTTTTGTTATTGCATCCAAATACTGCTGAATGCACTCATCAGCTTTCTTGCCCTGTTTTGTGTAATT
>CAZBFA010000063.1:0-4852 GCA_964491045.1 Candidatus Woesearchaeota archaeon | reverse complement strand
CTGAAAAAATAGCAGATATAGCCGATAAGTTTAAAGTTAACCCTTATTTATCCAGTTTTGATTCTGTTAGAAACCCCGTAAAAAGAGTTTCCGCCCTGTATTCCGATTGGGACATTGATAGTTATGGGCTTGATGTCGATGGCGTCAGCGGTGGCGGCAGCGGGGGCGGTTATGCGTTTGGGGTAAGTTGCGCCGAAGGCGCTGCGCGAAGCGCGCAAAAAATTTATGTCAAATGCCAAAATAAAACAGAGAATGAAGAAGCATATACTAAAACGCAAATTAAAACCGCTTTAAATGGTTTGAAAATAGATGGATTGGATGAAGCAATTTTTAATGAACTTAGAAGAAAAAGATTCATGGAAAATAAAGGTTAAAATTCTCTTTTGATAATTTATGCATTGATATTAGCATGCATATAAGCATATACTTCCAAACTCTCAATTGTCATTGCAAACTCTTTTAGGTATTCATAACATAGTTTATCTTTTAGTTTTTCTGGTGTTTTGATTGAGAATTTTGTGGATGTTCCATGGGATCTGTACCCAGCGTTATAAACAAAACTTACATCAGGCTTGAGGCACAATTGAGACCAGCAGCCAAATATGAAGTTATAAGGAATTTCATGCCCCCAGTAATGCCCAAATACATATACTCCATCGTTTTGGTTCAAGGCTTTTTTTAATAAGTCATGATATATCTCTGTTTGTGAAAATTCTTTAGCCCATGAAAAGATAGAATCTGCCAGCACTTTCTTTTCATTGGAATATCTCTCTTCTGTTCTTTTAGCCCATTCCAGGATGTGTTTCCATGAAGTAATCTCTTCATCTAACGTTTTAGCAAGCAAGATTATTTTTCCCGTCATTTTGTTTCCTCTGTATTATTTCCCTGAATTGCCTCAATAAACCTTTTCTGGCGTTTTGGATCTTCACAAAAATTTTTCATTTGTTTCAGGGCCTCAGCGCCCGGCAAAGCTCTCCTGATAGCATATTGTGGCTTTCTTTCCCCTGTATAAATTTCAATAATCTTCTTCAGCGCAGGAATGTGCGTACGCTCAAGGTTAATGCCTTCACGCTTGTCTGTCTTTGTGGTTTGATCTTGAGATTTTTTTAAAGTTTTGCAGAGTTTTAGCTCATACCTTTCAATTGTCACTTCAAGGCTGCCGTTGCACAGCAACCATGTTTCAGAAACCTTTTTATCATTCCAATATTCATAAGCAATAGGGTTATTTTTGCCATCTGATGTTTTCGTTTTCTTTTTAATCGTGCCAACATCTTTTTTTTCTATGAATTTAACTTTGTCTCTTTCTAAATTTGGCCCTGGAGGTTGATAGTAATAGCCTTGAAATCCGATGAATGAGTTGCCTGAAGAGGTGTAGCCGGCAAAAGTTTCTTTTTGTTTCTCATGGTAAGCAAGAATATCGGTTATCTCTTCGATATGCTCCGGCCTGATGAGAAGTGCATTTTTGGCATTGTTAAGATAAATTCCGGTAGGGCCTTTGCTTATGACAATGCCTTCCAAAGGCTTCTCTAATCTAAGCGGTTCAAAAGTGTGCTCTCTGCGGATCAATCCTTTTTCAAAGAACACATCGGAAGGCAGTGCTTTAAAATAAAGCTCACCTTGCAGAATATTATCAAAACACCCAGGGTAATTTGCATTCCATCCCACCTGCAGCACTTTGCCAATTTCTTTCTTCTCCGTGTGCAAACTGGAAACTTTTCTTAGAACACAGTTTTCAAGGCCCTTGCCTTCCAATGGATATGTTTCATCAATTCTTTTTGTATGGTACATGTCAGTCCCTCCTTTTTTGATTATTTTTCTAAACCAGTATTATTGGCTATATATAAATAACTTTATGACAAAATTATTCCTATGAGAATATTTAAAAACCATACAAATATCACAGAATTATGGTTTTTGACATTACACACCTTAAAAGAGTGCGCAAGCATTTGGACCTCACGCAGCATCAGTTTGCTAAATTGGCAGGGACAAGTCAGTCCATGATTGCAAAGATTGAAGCAGGAAGATTAGACCCAACTTACAGCTATGTCAAGAAGATTGAAATAGCAATTTCGCGTTCAACAAGGCAGCAGGAAGGGAAGCAAGCCAAAGATATTATGCATAAGGGCATAATCAGCGTCAGCAAGCACCAAAAGATAATGGATGTTCTTGGCATGTTTACAAAGCACGGAATATCGCAGATTCCGGTGCTTGAGAAAGGCAATGTTGCCGGATTGCTTTCTGAGTCTTACATTCTTAAGAATATTGGCAATGCCCAGCAGCAATGTGTGCAGGATATTATGGAAGAAGCTCCTCCTGTAGTTTCATTGGAAACGAACATTAAAGCAATCATTTCTTTGCTGCAGTTCTTTCCCATAATCTTGGTTCAGGCCAAAGGAGAGCTGGTTGGAGTCATAACAAAAGCAGATGTTTTAAGATCGCTTTCAGCTAAATGAAAGTATCCTTTAGCACATAAATCTTTTACTTGGATCTATGCGCTGCATATTATAAATGGTTTCCTTTAGTACATCAATAAAATTGTTAATCTCTTCTTTTGTCGTAAACCTGCTCAATGAAATTCGAATTGTGCCTTTGATGTATGCAGGATCTGCCTTTATTGCGTTTAAAACATGGCTTGCTTCATAGCTGCCAGTCAAGCATGCTGTTCCTGTTGAAACATAAATTCCCTTTGCATTCAAATGTTTTAATATAGTTTCGCCATTCAAATTTTTGAAAGACAGGCTGATATTGTTGCTTAGCCTCTTGTCTCTCGAGCCATTCAGCCTTGCATCTTTTATCTCGCTTAAAATCCTGCTCGTTGCATGGTCTCGTAGTGTATTCATGCTTTTATTTTGGCCTGCATTAAACAAAGAGACAGCTTTTGCAAAGCCAACTATTCCAGCCACATTTTCTGTGCTTGGCCTTAAGGAATATTCCTGGCTGCCCCCATTCATTATGCTGCTAATTTTTGTGCCTCTTTTGACATAAAGCGCAGCAGCGCCCTTTGGACCATGAACTTTATGGCTCGACAAGGACATCAAATCTACATTCATTTTTTTTACATCTATATCTTCCTTGCAAAAGCTCTGCACTGCATCTGTATGGAAGTAAACACCTTTCTTCTTGCATATTCTGCCAATTTCTTTTATATGCTGAATTGTCCCTATTTCATTGTTGGCATGCATAATAGAAACAAGCAGAGTATTTTTTGTTATCGCCCTCTCGAGTTGATTAATATTGATGAATCCATGCTTGTCCACGTCCAATGTTGTCAGCTTAAATCCTGTTTTTTCAAGCGCCTTGCATACATTCAGTACAGATACGTGCTCTGTTTCTTGCGTTATTATATGATTTTTTTTATTTTTTAGTGCTTTCACAATGCCTTTTATAGCGATATTATTTGATTCTGTGCCAGAGCTTGTGAATATTATCTCATCGGGCTCTGCATTGATTCTTTTAGCTATTGTAGTTCGTGCATATTCAAGAGCCTTTTTTGCTTTCACGCCCATGTCATGTATGGAAGCAGGATTTGCATATACCTTATCGAAGTAAGGCAGCATGGCCTTTATCGCCTTGTTATCTACTTTTGTTGAGGCCGCATTGTCAAGGTAAATCATATTAAATTAATTTATTCTTAGAATTATAAATTTTATGCTGATGGTATTCCCATAACTTCAATATGTAGTTTAACTGCTTCCTTAAGATTTTCTAGCGCCTTCTCTACTGTGCGCCCCCGGCTGACCGCATCCGATTCAGGACATCATGCCGCAGATTGTTTTTTGCCCTTCTTTATTACTGCTGTTAATTTCATTGCATTAAAAGTATTTTGTTGATTTATATATCCCTCACTGAAAAAACCGAAATAATAGCATGACACGACAATTTTTTAATGGTTTATTTTTTGTATTGCTAATCTCTAAAGCAGTATGTTTAGGATAATCTTCCAAAAATGCGCTTTAATTTTTTGTCTTCCATTAGCAAATTAAATGTTTCTTCAGCTTGGTTCTCTGCAATCCCATTTCCTATTATCATTTCAACGTCTTTGCCGGTTGCATCTGTACTAAGCGCTGCATTGCGAAAATTTACCTGCGTATCAAAATGTAATATCTTTCCATGTTCTTTGGCAGCAAGTGTCGCGGAAGTTTCAGTATATTTAGCAACTGTGCAATTTATTACTAAATCGCACAATTTGCCATGTGTTAATTCTTTGATATTTTCGAGTACCTTTTCTTGCTTTGTAACATCCATTTGAATTAAATAATTGGCATGCCCTAGTTTTTTTGCCATACCTAATTTTGTTTTCCCATAATCCATCCCGATTATGCAGCAATTTGGCGCAACCTTTCTTATTGCAGACATGGCTATAAGACCTGCCTTTCCACAGCCCATTATTAAAACTGTAGAATTGTCTTTGATGTTCCTATAAACTTGTGGCACTATGCTGGATATGTCTATGGCTGATAAAGCCATTTTTTGGCCCATGCCTTCAGGTATTCTTGAATAAGGATAGCTAGAAAATAATATGGCCTGTCCTTTAACATTAACCTGATCTCCTTTTATGCGTTTTATCTCTTCAAGATGCAATGGAATTGCGGTTAATGAAGTTAGTGGAATTATTTTGTCTCCGGCTTTTAAATCATGCCATTTTTGGTATCTCTTGCCAATTTCTTTAACTTGTCCAATTAAAACACCGCCAGAGTCTGAAACAGGATTATGCATTTTGCCCCTAGTTTTGACTATTTCCATTATCTTGCCTTTGATATCAGGGTAATTTTCACGAATTTCTTTCATGCTAGATGCGTCAAGGTTGAGCATACTAACATCCAAAAGAATTTCATAAGGATTTTTTATT
>CAZBFA010000062.1:0-4983 GCA_964491045.1 Candidatus Woesearchaeota archaeon | reverse complement strand
CGCATTCTTCCAGAGGTTTATGTTGAAGTTAAGCAATTAAAGGAAAATAAATTCAGGGTTGTGATAGAAGATAATGGCCCAGGAATTGTAAAAGAACAAATACCAAGAATATTTGGCAAATTGTTATATGGGAGTAAGTTTTTTAAATTATCTCAAAAAAGAGGGCAGCAAGGAATTGGGATAAGTGCTGTTTTATTATATGGGCAGCTAACAACAGGCAAGGGCATGCACATCCAATCCAAGATAGGGCCAAAGCACAATACTAATTATTTTGAAGTTCAGATTGACACGAAAAAGAATGAACCAATAGTAGCTGAAGAAAAAGTAATTGAATGGTTGAATAAGGATCATGGGACAAGGATAGAATTTGAACTAGATGGCGCTTATCAAAAAGGAAAGCAGTCTGTTGATGAATACTTAAAAGAAACAGCATTGGTAAATCCTCATGCAACATTCAATTACAAGGATCCAGAAGGCAAAGTCACAACATTTCCAAGGGCTGTCAATGAACTGCCAAAGGAGAGCAAGGAGATTAAGCCGCATCCGTATGGTGTTGAAATTGGCATTCTTATAAGGATGCTGCAATCAACAACATCAGGAACTTTGAGCGGATTTTTGCAGAATGACTTTTGCCGAGTCAGCCAGGGCGTGGCGCAGCAGATATGCGAAACAGCCGGCTTGAACCCAAGAGCTCGGCCAGGCACGATAGCAAGAGATGAAGCTGAAAAATTGTATGATGCAATCCAAAAAACAAAAATTATTGCCCCCCCGACAGATTGTTTGAGCCCTATCAGAGAGGAAGCATTAGTCAGAGGATTGAAGAAAGAAATCAATGCCGAGTTTTATACAGCAGTAACAAGGCCGCCAAATGTTTATCGCGGCAATCCATTTTCAATAGAGGTCAGCCTTGCGTTCGGCGGTTCTCTGGAAAAAGATGAACCCATAAGATTGATGCGCTTCGCTAACCGAGTTCCATTATTGTACCAGCAGGGAGCATGTTCAATAACAGAATCTGTGATAGACACTAATTGGCGCGCATACGGCCTGAGCCAAAGCCGTGACAGCTTGCCAATTGGCCCAATTGTGCTTGTTGTTCACATGGCCTCTGTTTGGGTTCCATTTACTTCAGAAAGCAAGGAAGCAATTGCCAACTATGAGGAAATCATAAAAGAGATAAAACTCGCATTGCAGGAAGTTGGGCGTAGATTATATGCTTACATAAGAAAGACTGTTCGCGCGAGAGAGCAGCAGGAAAGGGTTGATTTGTTTGAAAAATATATTCCTGAGCTTGCTGCAGCATTAAGCGCATTGTCAGGTGAGAAAAAAACAGAATTGCAGGAAAAACTTGAAAAAATTTTGAAGAAAGGCCTTAAAGACTTGCTGGCCGGGGTCAAAGAGGCTGAAAACATAGAAATCAAGGGTGAAGAAAACAGCGAAGATGCAGAAATTCAGGAAGAGCAGAGCAAGATTAATCTGAAAAAGAAAAAATGACAAAGCAAGACCAGAAAAGGATATTGAAGGAACTTGGGTTGAAGATATCGGCGCAAATCCAAAAAGGCAAGAACCCAGAGATAACATTTCCCTTAAGAAATCTAAGCAATATTATTTACGACAAGAAAACAAAGACATTGAAGCTGGGCAGCAAGATGGGCAGCAGGTCTTTCTTCAACGTTGCGCATGCAAAAAAATTCCTGCAGACAATAGAAATTGCATCCATTATAAAAAAAGAGCTTCTTGATTCAGGAAAGCACGAGCATCTTAGGGGTGTTTTCTATATGACCAAGAGAACCATCCCCGGGACAAATGTAAATCTCGTTGATGATCAGGTTGAATCTGATAAGGCTATTGAAGACTTAGAAGTTATTACTGGATTGGCAAGGGAGCAGATGCATGTTTCAGCAAACAAGATGGGCAGCATGGTTGGGAACATTGTCCTAGAAGACGGCGGCGACATTATCGATTGCTCAAAATTAGGAAGAGGCGGCTACTCAATACCTTCTATAACAGATGAATTGGAATTCAAAAAAATAAATGCAAAATATGTTTTGTACATGGAAAAAGCAGCAATATTTGAAAGATTGAACGAAGACAAGTTCTGGCAGAAAAACAATTGCATTCTTGTTACGTCCCAAGGCCAGACTACGAGGGGGATAAGAAGATTGCTGCAGAGGATTTCGGAGGAAAAAGACCTTCCAATTTATGTCATGACTGATTTTGACTGCTGGGGATTTTACATTTACTCTGTGATAAAATACGGCTCAATTGCATTGGCGCATGCATCAGAAAAATTGACAATTCCTGGTGTGAGGTTCCTCGGGATAACCGCAGATGACATTACAAAGTATGACTTAAAAAAGCATTTGATCAAGCTTAACGAGCAGGATTTGTCAAGAATGAAGCAAGTGTCAGAATACGAATGGTTCAAGGACAATAAAGACTGGCAGCGCCAGCTTAAGATGATGAAGGAATTCAATGCAAAGGCAGAAATACAGGCCTTGAGCGCAAAGGGGATAAGCTTCATTTCTGAAACCTATCTGCCGGAAAAAATAAAAAAGCAGGAATTCCTGGATTAAATCAGGCGCCCAAATATAGGCCATAATTTTTTTTGCTTTGCCTTAGTAACATTTAAATAACTTCCTTTTCTCAAGCAGTATTCACTACATATTTGGGCATAAAAGATGGAAGAAGATGCAGTTATACCGGAAACATTGAACTTTAATGTGTGGGGCGGAAAGAAAAATATAAGGGCATACTCCCTGTCAAATATTTATAAATACATGAGAAGATTGTTCTATTGGCGCTTCAAGAGAGATTATGTCTTAAAAAGCCTTGCCAGAAGGAAAGGAAAATGCAGCATGCATGGCTGCTGCTCTGAAGCTGGCTGCAGATATTTAAAAGATAACAAGTGCTCGATTTATGATTACCGGCCTATAAACTGCAGAATATACCCATTTGATGAAAAAGATATGTATGCTGATGTAAAGAAGCAATGTGCATATTATTGGGAGAAATAAAAATGAAACAAAAAATTTTGCTTACAGTGCCTCCTTGGAGGCAAAAGACTTATGAGCATGCAAAAGTGAAAGTGGCAGCGCCAAATCATCCGATGATGGCTCTTGCAACAATAGCCGCCCCTCTTCAGAACCAGGGTTTTGAAGTCAAAATTCTTGATCTGGACTTATATGCTGATATGGAACTGACTTTAAGAAATACTTTAAATGATTTTAAGCCTGATTATGTGGGCATAACAGGAACAACACCATATTATTCTTCAATATTAAAGATAGCTGACATCGTAAAAGAATTTGACAAGAGGATAACAACTGTTGTGGGCGGGGTTCATTCCACCATAATGCCAGAAGAGATGGCATCGCATGCAAATGTGGACATTGCTGTTTATGGAGAGGGAGATTTTACCTTGCCGGAGATAATAGAAAAAAATAATCTTGATGATATCAAAGGAATATGCTTCAAAAAGGATGGAAAAGTAATAAAGACTCCGGCACGGCCATTGTTGCAGAATCTTGATGAACTTCCTTTTCCGGCATGGAATTTATTTGATTTAAGCAAGTACACTGTTTCTCATTTAGTTGCCAAAGAAAGCCCTGTCGGGGCAATAGAAACATCCAGGGGATGCATTTATGGCTGCATATACTGCAACAAGCTTATACAAGGCAGGACATTTCGTGTCAAATCTGCAAAAAGAGTTGTGGATGAAATGGAGTGCATGCTGAAATGCGGGTTTAAAGAGCTGCATGTTATTGATGATGGTTTTTCAACAAACATAGAAAGAGCAAAGCAAATCTGTGATGAGATACTGCGAAGAGAGTTAAAATTTCCATGGAATTTGTTTAATGGCGTCAGGGTGGACAGGCTGGACTTGGAATTGCTGGAAAAATTAAAGAAAGCAGGATGTTATCAAATCTCAATAGGGGTTGAATCTGGAAATCAAAAAGTGCTGGACGTTGTCGACAAAGGTCTTGCATTGGACGACATCAGGAGAGCTGTCAGGCTTGCAAAGCAGGTAGGCATGGACCTTCAAGGTTATTTCATGCTCGGCCTGCCAGGAGATACAAAAGAAAGCATGCAGGATACAATAAATTTTGCAAAGGAGCTTGAACTGGACAAAGTAAAGTTTGCAATAACAACACCCTTCCCCGGGACAAGGCTTTATTATGAGTGGGAAAAGCAGGGGTTGATAAAATTAAAAGACTGGTCTTATTATCTGCTGCATGAGCCGTTTGCAATCTACAAGCACCCTAACCTCAGCAATGAAGACATAAAACATTACTATGAAAAAGCTTACCGTGAATATTACTTGAGGCTCAGATTCATAATAAACAGGTTCAAGAAAAGCTTGAAGAACGGAACTGTGCTCAAGGATATAAAGGCTTTTTTGCAGACAAAGTGGTAAATGCAAATTTGCTTTAAATCCTGCATCACTTTCTCATGAAATTGAATATCTTGTAGCTGAAAAAGAATTTGTATATCAGGTTGAAGAACCAGACAGGTATTATATTTCCGTGCTTTAAGTAATAAGGCGTCAATGCTTCCCTGATATAAAGCAAATAAGCTTTTAATTTAGACCTGTCTTTATAGCTTTCATATGCAAACCTCTTTCTTATATCAAGTATCTCTGCTTCAGTCAGATTCGGATTGTATAAATGCGTCCCGGTGTAGTAAGAGATTGAGTAGTCTTTTTTTCGCAGGAGATTATTTTCCTTGCAGAATTCATAAAGTTCGGATCCTGGAAATGGGTTAAAAATTGAAACCTGCAGTGAATCTGGCATTGCCTTTTTGTTCAGCTCTATGGTTTTGTTTATCTGCTCCCTTGTTTCAAGAGGCAGCCCTATCATGTTCAATGACATTGTATTTATGCCATATTTTTTTGCAAGATGAAATGCATTTATTATCTGCTGGTCGCTGATATGCTTTTTTAAGAGCTTGTTCCTCATCTCTGGATCTCCAGATTCAATTGCCATG
>CAZBFA010000061.1:0-5007 GCA_964491045.1 Candidatus Woesearchaeota archaeon | reverse complement strand
ACAAAGCTTATTTTTCTTGCAAAGACCATTTTAGAGCCGCATTTTTCGCATTCTTGTTTTGTTGAATATGGGAGATCTTCGCATTTCTCGCATTTGTAGATGCTTGTGTTTGCATAGCCAAGCCTTATTGTGACTCCTCTCTTGATTTCTTCAGAATGAGTGTCTGTCCATTTTCCAGAAAGCCTCTCTAACATTGTGGTCTTGCCTGTGTCAACATGGCCGGTCATTCCTATGGTTACCTCTGGCTGCACTATTGTATCATCTGGTTTTTTTGCTTGGTCCATATAAAATATGGATTCTATGAACCTGCTTTATAAATCATTCTATGAGCGGAAATTTAGACCAAAAACTCTTTAAATCAGAAGGCAATTTCATTCTCATGCAAGAGCTTAAAAAAGAGAAAGAGGCGCTGATAAATTACTGGGTTGAAAGCAAGACTGTAACTCGTGCAAATGTTATAGAAGCATTTCAAAAAGTGCCCAGGGAAAAATTTGTTCTTAAGCAATATGCTGGCAATGCCTACAGCGATCATCCCTTGCCAATACCTGGAAACCAGACAATATCACAGCCGACAACAGTGATGCTGATGACGCAGGAATTGGAGCTTGAAACGGATGATAAGGTTCTTGAGATAGGAACTGGCTCCGGATATCAGACAGCAATAATCTCAAAAATCATTGGGAGCAAAGGCAAAGTGATATCTGTAGAGGTGCTGCCAGAGCTGATTGGCTTTGCAAAAAGCAACTTAAAGAAGGCAGGAATAAAAAATGTAAAAGTAATCCAGTCTAAAGAAAATGAAATTGGCTGCAAGGAATATGCACCTTATGACAAGATAATTGTTACTGCTGCAATGCCTGAAATGCCTAATGATCTTTATAACCAGCTAAAGGATGGTGGCATTATAGTGGCGCCTGTTGGAGATGGCTATAGCCAGGAAATGGTGAAGATAAGAAAGCTTTTTGGCACTAAATTTGACATCAAAAGGCTTGGGATGTTTCAGTTCGTGCCTTGCAAGGGAAAGTTTGGGTTTTAAAATTGCATGGATTGAATTTGTAATGACGATGAAAAAAAATGGTAATGGCTCTTTTGCTGAATTCTATAAGGTAGTTAATTTCCTTGTTCCGGATTTCAAAAAGTTTGCCGCGCAAAAGTCATTTATTAGCTTGGTCTATGAAAGCCTAAAGCTTGTCCCTGTTTATATCATTAAGCTTATAGTGGATAATATATTCGGAACTCCAGATCTAAAGAAAGATGCCATGCTAATACTAATCATATTTGCCATATTGGTTTTATTGACTGTTATAGACATGGCAACATTTGCATACTCGCTAAAGCAGGTTATCCGTTTCCAGAGAAACCTGCTTGAAAGAATACATAAAAAACTATTGCAGCTGCCTCTTGCGTTTCATGAAAGGCAGAGCACAGGAGCCATAGTAAGCAGGATAAACAAGGCGGCGAGCCACATGAATGACTTGTTCTGGTTTGTGAGCAATGACATAATACCGGTGTTATTCCAGATAATTGTGACTTCTGTGCTACTTATAAAAACTGAATGGCACATAGGCTTGCTTTACATGGCTTCATTGCCAATGATAATCTGGCTTAATAACTGGAATGCAAAAAGATTGCAGCCTTACAGGAAGGTATACCACCATATTTTTGATGAGGCAACTGGGGAATTGGCGCAGTCGCTGTATAATATAAAAACAGTCAAGGATTACAGCCAGGAAGAACGAGAGCATAAGAAGTATTCCAGATTATTGATTGAGTATGCCAAAAAGTCCATAGAGAGGGGAAAAGTAGAGGCCTGGTTTATCACTTGGAAAGAAAGCTTCACAAATGCAATAAGAGCGCTGGCAATGCTTGCTGCTGTTTGGTTTGTGATAAAAGGCACTTTAACCCCTGGTGATCTAGTGCTGATCTTCACTTTGGGCGAAAAGGCATTTATAAACTTGCACAGGCTTGGCAGGGTGTACAATTACCTTGGCGATTCATACGAAGCATTGCGCCGCGTCAAGGGCATATTGGAAGAGCCTAATACACTTTTGGAATTAGAAAATCCTCGCGTTCTAAACAATCAGCTTGGGGCAATAGAATTCAGAAATGTTGACTTTTCTTACGGCACAGAAGATGTTTTGAAAAACATAAGCTTCAAGGTTCCTGCAAAGAAAATAGTTGCAATCATTGGTGAAAGCGGCTCTGGAAAGTCAACAATAACCAAGCTGCTTGCCAGGCATTATGACCCAATAAAGGGCGCTGTATTAATCGACAACATTGATTTAAAAAAATTAACCTTGAATTCCGTAAGGACTAAGATTTCTGTTGTAAGCCAGCACACTGAAATATTCAACAGGACAATACATGAAAATATTGCGTATGCAAGGCCCAATGCAACAAGGAAGGAAGTGATCAATGCTGCCAAAAAAGCAAATGCCCATAGGTTCATAATGTCCTTCAGGAAAGGATATGAGACGCTTGTTGGCGAGAGGGGAATAAGATTAAGCGGGGGGCAGCAGCAAAGGTTAAGCATCGCAAGGGCATTGCTTGCTGATCCAGAAGTGCTGGTCTTTGATGAAGCAACCAGCTCCTTGGATAGTGAGTCAGAAAAGAGTATTCAGAATGCCTTGTTTGCCGTGAGAGGAAATTATACGATGGTGATAATAGCCCACAGGTTGAGCACGATTGAAAATGCTGATTTAATTGTTGTGATGGATAATGGAAAAATTGCAGAAATTGGCGTGCCTTCTGAATTATTGAACAAGAAAGAAGGACTGTACAAAAAGATGCACCAATTGCAGAGGCTTGGTGAATTGAGGAAATGAATTAATTCACATAATATCTTCCGGGAAGCCTTGCCATTGCAAAGTGCATTATACGCTTTGCCGCCTCAACGTCTTTTAAATCAACCATAACCGAGATTATTGGCTGGTTTTTCTTGACCTGCGCTGCAATGCCGACTGGCTTTCCAAATGCCTGTGACATTCCCGGGCTCATTCTGTCTGCTCCAGCTCCTGTCAACATTTTATGCTCCCTTAGAATATGATGCGGATATACTCTAACCTTTAACTTGTAGTTGTTCCCAAAAGAAGATGCTAAATGAGTGTGAATAACCTGCCTTGCTGACTCCAAAGCATTATGCCTTAATTGAATATCCTGCTTTGACACCAAAGAAACTTTTGCAGGAAAATTCTTTTGCAGATTTCCCTGGTCGAATTTGACTATCTTTGAAGGCGGGATTGCTTTTATGTAGCCTTTTGACTTGTACTTGCTTTTTCTTGTATATGCCCTTACAATTTTTGTGTAGCACTTGCCTTTTCTTAATCCTGCCATTTTTTTTCCTCAGATGATCTTGACTTTTGTGCCTATTGCTTGGCCCGGCAGCCCTCGCTCAAATATTGCTTTTACTGCGCCGCTGTTGCCGTGCTCTTTGGCTATCCTGCCACTGATTTCTTTTCCGCTTTTGCTTTTCCAGACAACAGTTTTATTTAACAGCTCTGATGCTTTTTCCTTCTTGTCAATGTCTTTAATTTTAATTATTATGTGGTTTCCCTGCTTGGTTCTTCTGCTCCCCCTGAAATTGACAATGACTCCTTCCATCTTGCTATTTCCTTTCTTGTGATGGTTTTTAAAGGTTACTAAATCGAATGGCGTTTGGACTTTAAATGGATCTCTTTAAATACCCGCAGGATTCTGCTTTTTATATGGTTATGAACTTCCAGCCTAGAAAGAAGAAGGGAGAAAAAGACAGACTTCCTAGAAAGTATGCGATAAAAGAAATAAAATTAGGGGATGTCGTTATTGGCATCTTTGAAGGGGATAGGGGCTATGATAAAGACCGCGATATTCTCATTAGATACAAAGAAGGGAAAAAAAGAATAAGAACACCAAAACATATTCATTGGGTCATTGATTTACTTGTCAAAAAAGAGCATAATAGAGAACTTACTCTTAAATTTATGAGCTATCTAAGGGGCATATATGACAAAGTTGAATCTTTCAAAAGTAAAGAAGACAGGAAAAATTGTGAATTCAAAGAAACCACCCAGGAAAAATTAAAGCCCTTTGAAGAATTAAACAAATATGGTGAGTATAAAGTAGATTTTATAGGCCATTTAATAGAGTTAATGATAAAAATGGAGAAAAATCCATCTATTTCAGACTATTTATTGATTAATTGGTAATTTCCTCTTGAAATAAATTTAACGATATGATTATCCCTTAATATTTGTAATTGCTGTCTGATTTTTGCCTCAATATGTTTGTTTTCTGGATGTATTTTATATAGATAATTTCTAAACTTATAAACATCATTTAGATTAAATTCATTTTCTGATAAATCTTCAATACATTTAAGAACATCAGAAGTCCATCCCCTAATCGATGGTTTTTGTCTGTTTAAAAAGAACATTTTTTTCCATTTTTTATTTACCTCTTCCATTTCAACAATTTTTTCATCTTTGATTAGGGTTATTTTTCCCTCTTCAGGAATGTTATCTAATATTATATTACATCCCACCCAACCATGTCGCATAGCTTTTTCTGAAAGAGGATTTCTTTTTTCAATAATAGATGAAGTAATGAAAAATCGGGGTATAATAGACAAATCTTTTACATACCAATCATGATTAGAGTAATGCATTAATAAGAAATTAGGTACTTTGTTTAGATTTATAAAATTCATCATGGTATTAAACTCACCATCTAAAACGCGTTTAGTAAATATTTTATTTGTACTTTTTAATTGGAATTTGTTACTACAATTTGGGCAAAAAAAATCTATTGCTTTTTGATTAGGGGGGCATGTATCAATTCTAACATTTAAGCAACAAGGGCAATACATTTCAGAAGAAACCCAATTTTCAGATAGAACTCTGGCTATTTGCGAGTTACTTTTATATTGTTCAAATACACCCTTTTTATATAATGATAACTGCAACATTTTTGCGGTACTCTTACTTTTCTTTTATTATATTATCAAAATTTTTGTTAATTAACAATGCTTTATAC
>CAZBFA010000060.1:4258-5049 GCA_964491045.1 Candidatus Woesearchaeota archaeon | reverse complement strand
CAATATCTTTCTCGTTTTTTGCCATTCGTGTCAAAAACTCAGAAAATCTAAGTATTTCAGATATCGGCTTGTGTAAGGCAAATGTAGTCAATGAGTCTATGAATATGAACTTTATGCCTTTTATATTTTCAAGCGAAGTGTATATTACCCTTACCATCTCGTCAACATCTAAACCAGAGGAAATATGCACGCAGCCCTTGCTTTTTTCCTGCGCTTGCTTTGATGCGGCAGAAGCAGCATCTATGAAAGTTATCTTGTTGATATTTATGCCCCTTCCCTTAAAGATGGAAGAAATATTCTTGAAAGGCCTATTAATGCTTATATACACGCCACTCAAGCCTTTCTTCTGCAATATCTTGATGGTTTTAATGTTTGTTTCAAAATAAGATACTGCATCCAATTCAAGCAGTATGGTCTTGCCCGCCCCTGTTTTTAAGACATCATTAAGCGCAGATTCTAGCTTTTCCATGCTTATGCCTCATTTCGAGAATACCTGCCCAATTTTCACACCACCTTTTTCGATTTCAAACTCCCATATTCTTTTGTCGTGCACAGAGCCGCGCATCTTTAATATGTTCAGCAATTTCGCCACGCTTTGTTTTCTCTCTACAAATCTTAACAAAATTATCCCATCAGTAATTGAGCTCAAACGCAATTCACTTGATGGCCCACCCCCAATCAATTGCCCTAACTCTGCGCCAAACGTATCCTCTAACAAATAAGTTACCATGGCTGTTATACCTTTTGTTTTTATAAAGTATGAAAACTGAATTAAAAATTCACGCACCTTG
>CAZBFA010000060.1:3516-4206 GCA_964491045.1 Candidatus Woesearchaeota archaeon | reverse complement strand
AAGATACAGAATCAATAACCAATCTTTTGGCACCTGTTTTATTTATAGTAGATACTATTTGATAAAGAAGTTTGTCAGAGTTTATATCCATTATAGAAGAATTAATAAAAACTAGCTTGCCGCTTTTTTCATACTTTTCAAAATCCCAGCCATGCGCAAGCACAGTTTTTTTAATCTGGGTTGACGATTCTTCTAATGAGACACAAACTCCGCCCTCTCCATTTTCTAGCCCTGACAACAAAAACTGCAATGCCCAGGTGGTTTTTCCAGTGCCGGTATTTCCTGTAACCATAATAATATGGCCCTGAGGAAATCCGCCACCGCAGAGGGCATCTAATTTTTTAATCCCACTATTCAATCTGTTCTTAAATTCTGTTGTTGCAATACTCCTATCTATTGGAATTTTTGGATAAGCTGTTATGCCTGATGAAGTGATATCAAAAATAACTGCCCCTGACCTGAAATTTATGCCCCTCATTTTAATGACCTGCAAAGTTCTTATAATCTCGTTTTCACCAACAGCATTATTCAATGCTATGATGCCATCTTGAACAAGCTCTTCTACACCATAAGTAGAGTATTGATTTGTTTCAGTAACTTTGCTGATTAAAATTGATGTGCACCCAAGCGTTGCAAGAACTTTCTTTAATTCAAACAAAAAATGTGCCATTTTTGCTTTATCATTAATAA
>CAZBFA010000060.1:0-3392 GCA_964491045.1 Candidatus Woesearchaeota archaeon | reverse complement strand
CCAAATCTTCCTTAATATCAAACAGCCTTAATTTTTCTTGTTCTATTGCTTTTCTATCATAAAATTTCATTGATTCTACGTTTCTTACAGCCATGAAAAGAGGTTCTGTTATAGAAATATAAATTCCATTTTCACCTCGTTTTACGCCATCAAACAGCCATTGAAATGAAAGAAGTGTTTTGCCTGTTCCTGATGTTCCTGCAAGAAGTATTGTGGTATATTTAGGAAATCCGCCATTTAGAATTTCATCTAACCCAAGAATGCCTGTCTTTTGCTGAAGCACTGGATCAATTGTTCTGGAAGATTTTTCCCCCCCCCCAAAAAAATCCGGCTTTTTCTTTTGCCATTTTTCTTCTTTTTATTGATAGATAATTTAACAGTATCAAATATATATTTAAACCTTGTGTTTCTTGCTCTTAGGACAGGTTCAGGCTGTTTATTTTCTAAATTCAATTAAAGTTAGGGCACAAAGAAAGATACAATCAATATCTTGTGTTCTATTCTTTTAATGGTTCTAACAAAGCCAATGTATAATCATCCCCAAGGTACTTATTGGCCATTTCTCTTATTTGCTCTTTTGTCACCTTTGCGACATAAGATTCTGCCTTTCTGAAATCATAAGGCACATTATCAAACTCTTTTTCTAAAATACTCATTGCCCTGGAGTCTATGCTTTCAAGCCCATCGCAGATTCCTGACCTTATGAGATTTTTTACCCGTTCTAGCTCTTTGTCCTCGATCAGATTCTGCTTTAGGTCCCTGAACTCAGCAAGTATTATGCTCCTTGCTTCATCAAACCTTTTTGGATCAAACCCTGATACATAAGCCTGAAAGATTCCAATGTCACATATACTATTATAAGAACTGCCAACAGCGTAGCCGATTCCTTTTTCCTCTCTTAATCTTAAAAAAAGCCTGGATGAAAAGCCGTTTGACAATACATTGTCAAGCATCATGAGGCCATGAGTATCTTCATGAATCGTACCTGGAACTATATAACCAAGATGAAGGTATGCCTGAGTTGTGTCTTTTTTTTGCTCTAGCTTTTCGCGGCGCTCATTTGCCAGGATTATTTTTTGAGGTGCTGGATTTTCTTTCTTCCTTGACAAATCAGCAAATGTTTCTGACACTTTTTGCTCCAAGGCCAATTCATCAAAATTGCCAACTACCATAACTGCCATATTGTTTGGCGCATAATATTCCTTTTTAAAATTTTCAAGCTCTTCTTTTGTGACCTTTTTCATAGCCTCGACTGTTCCAGCGACATCCCTTTCCAAAGAAGTGCCTTGAAAAATGCAAGATCTGAAAAGCAATGATGAATAAGTATAGGGCTGGTCATATCTGAGCTGTATCTCTGTCAAAATAACTTGCCTTTCCTTTTCAAACTCTATAGAATCATACTTAAAGTTCGTTGCTGCTTCATAAACTATTGGTATAACTTCTGCTAATTTATCAGGAAATGCCCCGGCATAAAATGCTGTAGCTGTTTCGCTTGTAAATGCATTGATTTGTGTGCCATTCTGCTCAAGATCTTTTGCTATCTGCTTGGCGCCCCTGTGCTTGTTGCTTTTGAACAATAAATGCTCATTAAAATGGCTTCCGCCACTGATGTGCACTGTTTCATGCATAGATCCAACCTTAACGCCAACAAGCAATGCGGCTTTCTTTTTTGACGGAATTCTCTCAGTCAAAAGAACAAGCCCGTTATCGAAATTTTTGCGTTTTATCTCTCTCAATTTGTGTGCCTCGTACGGTCCTAAAACTTGGGTAGTAATGTTTATAAGGCTTTTTGATGATATAAAACAAATTTCAGGGGGGTTAAAAAATGACACAAACACAGCCAATATTCATATTGCCAGAAGGGTACCAAAGGACTCTAGGAAGGGATGCACAAAGAAACAACATAGCTGCAGCCAAGCAGGTTGCTGAAACAGTCAGAACAACCTTAGGCCCAAAAGGCATGGACAAGATGATTGTTGATTCAATGGGAGATATAATAGTTACTAATGATGGCGTCACAATTCTTGAAGAAATGGGGATAGAACACCCTGCTGCAAAGATGCTTGTTGAGGTTGCAAAAACACAAGAAAACAGGGTTGGGGACGGAACAACTACTGCAGTGGTCCTGGCTGGTGAATTGTTAAAAAATGCTGAAATCTTGCTTGACAAGGAGATACATCCAACAGTCATTGCACGCGGTTACAGGCTTGCTGCAGAACAAGCACAGAAAGTTTTAAGCAAAATAGCTGAAAATGTAAATGAAAAGGACGAAAACATCCTGATAAAGATTGCAACAACGGCAATGACTGGAAAGGGAGCAGAATCTGCAAAGGACAAGCTGTCAAAGATAATCATTGATGCTATAAAACAAATAATTGAAAAGGAAAATGGAAATACAACAATAAACATTGACAACATAAAGCTTGAGAAAAAAGTTGGCGGCGGCATTGATGATACTGAATTAATCAATGGCTTGTTGATAGACAAGGAAAAGGTAAATGCAAACATGCCAAAACAGATTAAAAATGCAAAAGTTGCCTTGATTGATGCAGCAATTGAGATAAAGAACACTGAAACAGATGCAAAAATACAGGTGAATGACCCCGCACAATGGCAGGCTTTTATAGACCAGGAAGAAAAAATGCTAAGAAACATGGTCGAGCACATTGTTAAATCCGGGGCAAACGCTGTTTTCTGCCAAAAAGGCATTGATGACTTGGCGCAGCACTACCTTGCCAAAGCAGGGGTGTATGCGGCAAGGAGAGCAAAAAAATCTGACATTGACAAATTAGCCCTGGCAACTGGCGCAAGAATTGTTTCTGACATCAAAGACATAAAAAAAGAAGACTTGGGCTTTGCCGGAATTGTAGAGGAAGTAAAAGTTGGGGATGATGAAATGACTTATGTTAAAGACTGCAAGAATCCAAAGGCAGTAACCATCTTGATAAATGGCGGAACTGAACACGTTGTTGATGAGATAGAAAGAGCAATAAAAGATGCCCTTGGCGATTTAAGCGTTGCATTGAAAGACGGAAAGGTTGTTGCAGGTGCTGGCGCTGTCGAAATGGAGTTGTCAAAGGCGCTAAGGGAATATTCAAACACATTATCAGGGAGAGAACAACTGGCTGTCCTTGCATTTGCAGATGCCATTGAAGTAATCCCAAGAACATTGGCAGAAAGTGCCGGGCTTGATCCAATTGACATACTGACAGATCTAAAGGTGCAGCATGACAAGAAGCAAAAATGGACTGGTGTTGATGTTTTCAAAGGAAGAACAATGGATGCATGGAAGCTTGGCGTCATAGAGCCATTAAGAATAAAGACGCAGGCATTGAAATCTGCATCAGAAGTTGCTGAATTGATATTGAGAATTGATGATGTGATATCTGGAA
>CAZBFA010000059.1:0-5091 GCA_964491045.1 Candidatus Woesearchaeota archaeon | reverse complement strand
ATAGTCTTTATCTTTTGTAAAGTACAACATGAATGAAAAGGAGCGCATTTTAATAGAGAATTTTAATGAATATTATCAATTAGGCTTGATGGCCTTCAAGACAGAAAAATACAATAGCGCAACAACACTCTTTTTTAAGGCTATCTCCGCGTTATGTGATCTTTACATTCTAAGGCATAAAGGCCAGGTACCATCATCTCACGCCCAAAGATTTCGGATATTAGAAGAAAAATATTTTGATATTTATAAAATTGTTGACAGGGATTTCCCATTTTATCAAGATAGTTACACAAATAAAATGGATAAGGAGACTGCGTTATTGCTTAAAGAAGATGCTGAATCAATTAAAAAAAAGCTTAATATCTGAAAAAAAAGATCTCGCCGTATTTGATATTGTATTATATGGCTCTTATGCAAAAGGCGATGTCTTGGCCAGAGACGTTGACATAGCTGTAATCTTTTTAGAAGGCTCCTTAAGGGAAAGGTTGGACAAAGTCCAGGGGATAAAACAAAAACTAAAGAATCTCAATCTGCAATTAGATGTTAAGCAAATGCTTCTAAAAGATTTATTTTCATCAAATTTTCTTGCCCGCACGGGCATATTAATTGAAGGAATAAGCCTACTTCAAGGGAAAAAATTTTCAGAAATCTTGGGGTTTAGTACGGCATCTTTATTTTTTTACAGCTTAAAAAGCCTGAATCATACAGAAAAAATAAAATTTAACTATATATTATCCGGCCGCAATGCCACTGGACTTCTAGAAATACTTGGTGGAAGAAGGCTCGCAAATGCAGCAATAAGTATCCCAATGGAAAAATCAAATGAATTTGAGAAATTTTTGAAAGATAGAAAAATTGAATATAATAGATTAGATATTCTACAAGCTATTTAACATTTCTCCAGCCAGAAATTTGCGCGCTTTAGTGCGGAGAGGGGTCGCTCATAAAACAATAAATTATCTCTCATTTTATAGTTTTTATCATATGATAAATCATCCCAAAGCCATAGCTCAGGTGCAACAGCAAGAATATAAAAGGCAGCAAAATCATGGCAAGCAAATCTAATCTTTTAATTCCTACATGCAAACTTGTTGTTAAGTCAGCTAAAATATAAATCATTAATGGCACCAAAAAAATTTGGCTTATCGTGGCTAAAATTGGCAGCACCAGCAAGTAAATTATGAAGAAGCTTGGCATGAAAAACAAAATGCCTGGCCTTGTTTTCATTTCTTTTTCCTTTTTAAGCCTGAAATATCCATACTTGAAAAACTGCTCCATGAAATTAAGCAGCGTTGCCCTCCTTCTGTGGTATATCACAACATTAGGAACATAGGCAATATTAAATCCATTTTTCCTGGCTCTTGCAAAAAATTCAGGATCCTCACCAGGAAATAATTTTACATTAAACCCATCAATCTTCTTGAAAATGCTCTTCCTTGCAAAGCAGTTTGCACTTGTCAGTGAGTTTTCATCGGCATTCAGGTCTAATTTTCCAATCTTGTACCTCTTTGACATCTTGTTGGTTCCAAAATAGCTTTCCAATGCATATCCGGAGATTCTTGCAAACCACTTGTCGCTTTTTGGGGTCAGTTGCGGCCCGCCAATGATGTCAATGTTTTTGTTTTCTTTGAAAAATCGCTCAGCATTTTTTAGTATATTTTTGTCAAGCAAAGCATCATCATCGATGAAAGCAATAAGCTCTCCCATGGATTTTTTTATCCCGTTATTCCTATTTTCACTTGGATTTAGCCCTTTGACAACTATGACTTCATAATTTTTCCTGGTGTAATCAACATTTTTCAATGAGCTTAAGACTTCTGCATTCCTGTCTGGAGCAACAGCTATAACAATTGAAAATTTCATTTTAAGAATCTCCTGAATATTGAATTTTCAATCCTTATCCAAAGCAAGGACTTCAGCATTTTTGGCGCTGTCTTTGTTACCTTTAAACTTGTTCCAAGCTTGTCTGCCCATACAATTGGAGCCTCTTTTATTCTAAATCCTTTTCGTCTTAATGCATACAATAAAGCAACATCAAACTCCCAGCCGACAGGCACAACAGTATCCAAGATTGATTTTATGGCCTTGTTGCTGAATATTTTTGCTCCGCACTGCGTATCCTTGTAAGGCATGAACAACAATGCTCTTACAAGCAGGTTATAGACTCTTGAAGCTATTATTCTTTTCAGTGGCTGGTATCTTTTTATTTTGGCTCCTTTAACCCATCTTGAGCCGATTACGCCATCACAGCAAGATTTCTTAGTCATACTATAAATATAATGCAATTGGTCCGGCTCTGTGCTCGAATCAGCATCAACAAAGGCAATGTAGCTTCCATTAACTATTTTGAACCCTTCAATGACAGCCCCGCCTTTTCCAATGGCCTCTTTTATGTTGATGTATTTTATTCTTTTATTCCTGTTTGCATAGCGCTCCACTACACCCAATGTTCTGTCCCTGCAGCCGTTTAAAACAACCAAGATTTCATAATCAAGCTTTTTGTCAAAGAATCTTGCATAGCTTTCAAGAGTTTTTCCAATCCTAAGCTCTTCATTATATGCAGGCATCACTATTGAAAGTTCTTTTGTTTTAACCTTTTTTTGTCTGTCCATTTTTATATTGTCCAAATCACTAGTGCAAATACAAGCTGTACAGCCATTAAAAACCACACAACCTGCTTTTCAGTAAATCTGCCTGTTCTTGTCAATATATGCGGCAATGAATAAACTTTTTCATAATTTGAATGAACCTTTCCATCCCTGAAGTAGCCTATTGATTTCTTTTTGAAGCCTCCTCGCAACTTCAGCAAACCTTCTATAATAAATGGAGTGCTTATAATTAGAGTAACTTTTTCAATATTGCCAATTATCGCGATTATGGCAAGAACACCGCCGAGCAAATATGTCAGTGAATCACCCGGCAGGATCTTTGCTGGATATCTGTTGTAGATGAAAAATGCTGCTAGTGCTGCAAATGCCATAAATGCAAATAGCGCCGCTATGTAACTTCCATGAATATAAGCGTATAATCCTAAAGATAATGTATAGATTAAGCCCATTCCCGCAGCAACACCATTGAATCCTTCCAGTATATTAACCATGTTTGCTGCTCCAACTACGCCGATCGGGACAAGCAATAAGGGATATAAAATGCCAGTGTCGATATATCCAAAAAATGGAAAGAGCATCCTGCTTGTTCCTGCATTGACTACCATCAATGGTATGGCTGCTGTCAGGGTGAGCAATGGCTTCTGCCATTGTTTCAAGCCGCCTGATTCATGTTTTGACCTTTCAATGATTATGTCATCAACAAAGCCAACAAAGGTTATTATCAGCATAGAAGTTGCTGCTGCAAACACCAAAAGCAATGAATCTCCATTTTGATTTAATAGGTTTGTTTCAGACAGAAAAAATGTTTCAAAGAATATAAACATCATTAATCCCGCAAACAAGCCAGCCATTACAGCAAGCCCGCCAGATATCGGAACCAACGGCCTGTTTTCCTTATGAACATCAGGCACAACAAGGTCTATCCTTCTCAGATATCTTATAAGCCATGATGTTGCATATAGCGTAGTAAGAAAGCTTACGATTATTGCAGATATCAGCGCATAGTACATGGCAAAATATGGGCAACGATATGTTTTTAAAGCATTTGCTAGATTTTCCTTGCCTATGAAAAAATATGGCATCTCTGCTTTTTTTCCGGTTTACAATGATGCTGGCACAGTCAGGCTTATGGTGGGCAAGCTTGATGAAATACTAAAAGCATATGCATCAGATTATGAGATCATAATAGTCAATGATTGCTCTCCAGATGCTTCCGGAAGGATAGCTGATGAATTGGCAAAGGAGAACAAGAAAATAAGGGTTATACATCATGAAAAAAATAAGGGTTATGGCGGTGCTTTAAAATCTGGTTTTTATTCCTGCAAGAAAGACCTTATTTTTTATACAGATGGGGATGCGCAATTTGATGTTTACGAGCTGCCAAGGCTTATCCAGTTTATTGATTCCTTTGATGTTGTGAATGGATACAAGCTTAATAGAGCTGACAAATATTACAGGAAAGTGATGGGCCATCTTTACAATTTTGCAATGCACGTGCTCTTTAACCTCAAAGTAAGGGATGTTGACTGTGATTTTCGGCTGATGCACAGCGATATTTTTAAGAATGTCAGGCTTGAATCAAATTCAGGCCTTATCTGCACAGAGATGATGAAGAAGATACAGGATGCAGGTTATACAATCAAGAATGTTCCTGTCACCCATTACCCAAGGATTTATGGCCATTCTCAATTCTTTAAGCCAAGAAGGATATTGAGCGTTTTATTTGGATTAGTTAACCAATGGTATGAGTTAGTGCTTCTTAAAGAGCTGAAAAGGCTTTTAAAGTGGTAGTTCAAAATAAAAGAGTATAAAATGGCAGGCAATTACTTTTTTGGAAAGAATATACTTGTAACTGGCGGCCTTGGTTTCATAGGCTCTAATCTTGTTGATAAATTAGTTAATCTTGATGCAAATGTGACTATTGTTGATGCAATGCTTGAAAATGGCGGCGCCAATCATTTCAATATAGAGCAGATAAAGGATGATATGACTGTAAATTATTCCAATATCTGCGATAAAACAAGCCTGAGGCAGCTAATTTTGGATAAAGACATTGTTTTTCATCTAGCTGCCCAGATGAGCCATACTTTGGGCTTAAAGGATCAGGGGCCAGACATTGAATACAACATCAAAGGCATGATATCTCTTCTTGAATGCTGCAAGGAAAGAAATAATGGGATAAAAATAGTGTATACTGGCAGCAGGGGGCAATATGGGAAAGTTGACAATTTGCCTGTCAAAGAAACATCTGCAATGAATCCTCTCGGCTCTCATGAAATAACAAAGCTGGCAGCTGAGAATTTTTTATTTTTTTATCACAGGTCGCATAGAATAAAAACAGTTTCAGCAAGGCTGTCTAATATTTACGGCCCAAGAGCCCAGATGAAAAGCCATGAATTTGGCGTTGTAAACTGGTTTGTCAGGCTTGCTCTTGACAGGCAGGCAATAAAATTGTTTGGCGACAAAAAAGACGGCTATGGAA
>CAZBFA010000058.1:0-5128 GCA_964491045.1 Candidatus Woesearchaeota archaeon | reverse complement strand
TCAGTGGGCTGCCGGGTGGGGATTTTTAGCATCAGGCTTAACTCCAAATAGAAGCCATTCAAGGAGGGAATTTTTCAAAAAAATTGGCAGGAGCTTGTTCGGAGCATATCTTCTGTCAGGAACAGTTATTGCAAAACCCATCATCTGGGCTGTTTCAGATAAACCAAACATGGACATGGCAATTGATGACGCCCTTGATTATGGCACAGTGCTTGATTACAGGAACTTAATCTCTGCAGAGAACCTTGACAAAGCAAGCAGAAAAATAAAGATTGAGGGGGAAGTTCCTTATTTCATCGGAGAAGGCCATGTTGAAGGGATACACGCCTATCTGAAACATCCGTGGATTAGAATGGTATACCTGCCGCAAGACCTGATGACTGACACAGCCATCAAAAAATATGAATCCAAAGATGGAAAATGGAAACTAACAGAAAGTATTTAGCTGATAATTATTATAGCCTAAATTACAATAAAGTTAATAAATGGTCATTTTATCGTCTTGCAAATGGTACTGCGACAGCCAATAAGCTTATTAAGAAGTGAATTAAGAAAGCTGCAGAATCTTATATATCATAATGTTTACATCCCGCCAAAGGTAGATCAGGCAGTCGTAGACCGATTTCATGAAATTTATTTCGATTCGCATGCATTCAGCAAAACATTCTGGATGGGCGTTTCTGTAAGAAAGTGCCCGTTTGACTTATGGCTTTATCAAGAAATTCTTTACAAGAACAGGCCTGACTTGATCATTGAATGCGGCACAGACCTTGGCGGAAGCACATCATATTTTGCCTCGATATGCGACATGATGGGCCATGGAAGGATAGTAAGTGTGGATATAGCAGATTTAAAGGGGAGGCCGCAGCACAAAAGAATAACCTATGTCCTTGGCTCTTCGACAGATGGAAAAACTTTAGACAAAGTCAAAAGCATGATAAAACCAGGCGAGAAAGTGATGGTTGTTCTTGATTCCAACCACACAAGAGACCACGTCATAAATGAGCTCAGGCTATACCATAATCTGGTCACAAAAGGCCAGTATCTTGTTGTTGAAGACAGCAATGTCAATGGACACCCCGTCTTTCCAGAGTTCGGGCCAGGGCCAATGGAAGCAATAAATGAATTCTTAAAAGAGAACAATCAATTTATAGTTGACAAGGAAAAAGAAAAATTCTTTATTTCATTCAATCCAAAAGGCTACCTGCTAAAAGTCAGGTAAGGCAATGCTTTTAAATGCATTTCTGGCAGATACTCTAAAATGCCAAGGAAACTCAGCTACATACCAATAGCAATATTTTCATTTATTATGCTGTATGTGCTTGCTATTTCAAGCTACTTGCTCAAATATTTCCCATTAAGGTCTGCGGGCGACATGGGAATACACATAGCGAATATATTCTTTCTTGACAGCTATGGATTTCACGGCATTGTTCAAAATTGGTATAATGGATTTAAGCTCTTTGAATTATACTCGCCTGGATTCAGCTATCTTGGGCTTATTATCCAAGAGCTAACCAATAACTATCTTCTTACAATTTATATTGCTTTAATAGTGATATATCTTATTGGTTTTATTGGCATTTACTTTATATGCAAATATCAGGGCATAAACAAAAGAAACATGCTGTTATTTTTCCTTGCTTTCTTCTTTAATTATATACTTGCAGTTTATGCAATACGAACCGGCAGATTTCCGGAGCTGCTGGCATGGTCTTTTTTTACACTATTCTTTTTTGCAGTCATCTGCTATAAAGACACCATCTTGAATAAAAATGCAATCTTCATTGCAATCCTTTATGCCCTGCTTATGCTCACCCATGTTTATGTCTTTGTTGTGGCGTCAATTTTGATGGTTTCACTTCTAATGGTTAAAAAAAATAAGGAACGGTTAATGCTTGTATTTCTTGCGCTTCTGGCATTGGCTGCAACGTCATTCTGGCTGGTTCCATTTTTTCATGCATCGCAAAATGTCACTGATGGCGCGGCTGAATACGGCGCAGGCACAGAGCTGATTGACCTTTCTACAATAATTTCAACTAATACTGCCATTGGCCTGCTTTTTATTATTGTATTTGTATTTTATGCCAGAGAAAACAAAAAGGACATCCCGTTTTATACACCCATATTAATTTTAGACCTGCTGCTGCTGTCAAGGCTCATCTATTTCATTCCCATATTCAGGAGTGTGCCAACAACACCATATAATGTATTTTTTGCCTTTGTCTCGCTGTTTTTGCTGTTTAAAATAGCAAATGCCAAAGTGCAAAAAATTGCAATTATAGGACTGGCTATTTTCGCGATATTTTCTGCTGCATACACTTTGAATATAGATGTAGACTACAAGCATACTGAACTAGACAGGGAATTTTTTGATATTTTTGCAAAAATAGAGGGCAAATATTTCATTCTTGACAAAGGTCCGGATGTATACCATGAAAAGATGGCATCTTACGCAGCAGCATATTATAACCTATCAACCCCCATAGGCTATTTTCGCGAATATGAGAGATTAAAATATGCGGCAGAAAACAACAGCAAAGCGCTCCTAAAATATGAACTTGATGAGATAAGAGGCCAATTCAATAAAGAAGACTGCCAATTTATAGCTGGATTGAATATGCTTGGCGTGAATGAGATCATAGTGCAAAAAAGCCGATGCGATCTTGCCAAAAAATGCGGGCTAAAGGAGAAGTATTTGACAAAAAGCCTGTGCTTGCTCAAAGTTCCACATAACTGATAAGCTCGATTTTGTTGTTAGTTATGATCTCTTTCAATTCATTGCTTTTTAATGTATCATATTCTGCCCTTCTTTTGCCAGCTAAACTCGGATGCACCATCACTTCATTGCTGCGATCTCCAATGTTGTTGACTATATCTAAAAATTCATCCCTGAACCTGCTGCTGCCAATTAAAAATATCCCATGGAATTTTTCAGGATATTTTATGTTGTTTTTGCCAAGAATGGATTTTGCCTCATTTTTTAATAGCCTGACAAACACATATCTTATGAGAAAGTTATATGTTACCAAAGACCTCAATCCGTGGCTTTTGAAAGACCATTCTTCACAAGCAAGCCTTGTCTTGTCTATTTTATATTCTACTGCAATTTTAATTGCTGCATTTAATATTCCAGGCAGCATGTGTATATAGCAATGCCCGTCAAAATGTGTTGGTTTGATGCCATTGTCATGCATCCTTTTTACTTGCGCCCGAAATTCTTTTTCAACTTCATTGATGTCCACAAAGCCAAAAATATATCTTGCTACAAACTCAAATTGCGAATAGAAACAGCCTTTTTTGCCAACAAGGCTTTTCACATCACTTGGAGAGGATAAAGGCCTGCCAAATGTCAAATTGAGATGCACGCCGCATTTGATGCCATTGTTCTTTGCCAGCCTTATTGCTTCTTCTGTAAAATCCGTATTCATGAGCATGGCAGCATTTGTTATATTTCCTTCTCCATAAAGCGCAGAGACGGCTTTGTTCGCATCACTGCTCTCCCCAAATTCATCCGCATTTATTATGAGCCTTTTCATGTTGAAAGAATTACTTTAAAATGCATTTCAATATTGGCTTCACATTGTACCAATAATCTATTCCTGGCCTCATTTTGCTATAGCCGGTTTCATGGTAAAATTTCCTGACAGGAACTTCTGTAAATTTGTAGCCTTTCTTGATTGCCATCAATGAAAAATATGTTTCAATCCCATACCTGTCTTCAAGCCACTCGGGGCTAAAATCTATTGTTTTTAATATTTCCACTTTAAATGCCTTGAAGCCTGTTGATGCATCTGTAACTTTTCGCATGGCTGCAAAAGAAAACAGCAACGTGAACATCTTTGTTGTAAGCTTCCTGAATAAAGGCACTTTTTCCCTCAAGCCGCCAAGATACCGCGAGCCGTGAACAATATCATAACCCCTATCAACAATGGTTTCAATCATATCGTCAAGCCTGTCAGGATCATCCTGGTCATCACCAGCCATTATGGCACCAATATTATAATTGTGCCTAATAGTATATTCAAAAGCAGTCTTAAATGCCATGCCTAATCCCTTGTTTGACTCAAAATTTATTAGTATTACCTTATGTGTTGTTTTGTACTTTTCAATCTCTTTCCTTGTGCCATCGGTGGATCCATCATTAACAACAAGGATATTGTCAACCCGGGAATTTTTAATCTTATTTATAGTATTGCCTATCTTGCCTTCTTCATTATATGCAGGTATAATCACGATAATCTTGTTGCCTTTGTACATTTTTATAGATAAATAAGGAAATATGAATATGCCCATTGCAAAATTATATAAATGTTTCTAACTGGTATTGTCAAGCAAAGGTGAAAAAGAATGAAGGTCATGTTCTGCTATGTAAATGTGCTTGGAATCCCATACTGCGATCTTAGAGTGGCATCTCTTTCAGCAATATTAAAAAAACATGGGCATGATACGGCATTGATTGATTTTACATTTGGATTGAGCTATGAAGATGCAATCAGACAAATAAAGGCATTTGAACCGGGCCTAATCTGCATGTCTGCAAGAAGCACCGAATTCATCCCATGTGTCAAGTTTGCTGAATTTGTAAAGAAAAACATGCAGATACAAATATTTGTCGGGGGCAGCCACCCAACCATTGACCCAGAAGATGCAATAAAACATGACTGCTTTGATGGGATATGCATTGGCGAGGGGGAGTATGCCCTTCTTGAATTGGTTGACAAGCTGGAGAAAAAACAAGATTATTCAAAAGTAAAGAATTTTTGGCTCAGAAAAAACAACAGTGTGATAAAAAATCCAATAAGGCCTCTGGTAGAAGATATGGACGAACTGCCAGCATTTGATTATGACCTGTTCAACATGAAAAAATACATGAAGGCAAGGAACGGCCAGTTTGACTATATAGCAACAAGAGGCTGCCCATTCCAATGCACTTTCTGCATAAACCCAACCATGCAGGCGCTATACAAGGGCTCAAAATTTGTAAGGCATTTCTCAATTGACAGAATAATAAAAGACCTTAAATTGTTCTCTTCAAAATATGGTATACGCGAGATAATATTCTTTGATGAAGCATTCAATATGGACATAAAAAGATTAAGAGAGTTCAGCGAGAAGTACCCTAAGG
>CAZBFA010000057.1:4634-5263 GCA_964491045.1 Candidatus Woesearchaeota archaeon | reverse complement strand
TTGCCTCTTTATATGACTTAATCCATTCATCAATACTGCTGGGTTCAATTTTGCCACGCCATGTACCATCCAAGATATTCAAGAAAGGCAGCCAGCCAACCTGCAAGCCCATAGATTTTATGTGCTTTGTAAATCCTAAAATATTTTGGATGTTTTTTACTGGCGTTACTTTTGCGCTGTAAATAGAATTTTGTGAGAGATTCAAAATGAGCATAATATAATTGCACGAGATATCTCTGAGGCGATGTACTGCCTGTTTTGAAGCGTCTGATCCATATGCTTCTGGAAACTCTTGCAGGTTCATGCCACAAAATGGAATTTCAATGTTTTTTGATTCTCCATCAAATTTTGCATTATTAATGGTGCAAGCAGATAAAGCAAGGCCTGCTGTCCCCAAAAGAAACTGCCTTCTTGTCATGCTTGTTTTGTTGCCAGATTCTTCTTTATAGTTGCCTTTGTTTGATGTCATGAATTTTCCAGAACATCAGCAATTTTTAACCTTTTCTTAATGTGCAAAATTGATAAATTGTGCATAACAACAAAATTTATTAAGATTTGATTGCATGAAAATATGAAAGAAAAGGGGTTTTTGCATTGAACTACAAACTGTATATTGACGGGAAATGGGT
>CAZBFA010000057.1:0-4624 GCA_964491045.1 Candidatus Woesearchaeota archaeon | reverse complement strand
GAAGTTCTTGGGCATTTTCAGCAGGGAAATGAATATGATGTACGGCTTGCAATAGATGCTGCTGAGCGCGCATACAAAAAATGGAGCGAAGTTCCAGCGCCAAAAAGAGGAGAGCTTCTTTTCAAGGTTGCAAGACTGCTGGAAAGGGACAAGGAAAAGCTTGCGAAAATAATGACTATGGAGATGGGCAAGGTCTTGAATGAATCTCGCGGCGATGTGCAAGAAGCAATTGACATGGCTTATTTAATTGCTGGAGAAGGCAGAAGATTGTTTGGAAACACTACCAAAAGTGAATTGCCTGACAAGTTTGCAATGACCATGAGAATGCCAATCGGCGTTGTCGGCTGCATAACACCCTGGAATTTTCCAATAGCAATACCTTCTTTGAAATTAATGCCGGCTATATTATGCGGAAACTGTGTTATTTTCAAGCCATCTTCAGACACACCATTAACTGCCCTCGAACTCCTGAAAATATTCATTGAAGCCGGGCTGCCCAAGGGAGTGATAAATTTTGTGACTGGATAAGGGGAGAGTGTTGGCGGAGAAATTGTAAGAAACAAGGCAGTAAGGGCAATTTCATTTACGGGCCACAAAGACACTGGAAAATGGATATTGGGCAATGCAGGCATTAAAAAAGTCGGGCTTGAGCTCGGGAGCAAAAATGCTGTTGCAATAATGGACGATGCTAATTTAAAACTTGCTGTAGATGGAGTGTTGTGGGCAGGTTTTGGAACAACAGGGCAGAGATGCACTGCAGCAAGCAGAGTGATAATTCATAAAAAAGTCAGGAAGGAATTTGAAAAGATGCTCGTTGCCCGCGCAAACAAATTACAATTGGGCAATGGCCTGAACAAAGATGTTGATGTCGGGCCTTTGGTAAATAAACCTGCGCTTGAGAAAGTTAATAAATATGTTGAAATTGGCAAAAGTGAAAATGCAAAATTGCTCTGCGGCGGAAAAAGAGTGAACATGAATGGCAAGGGATTCTTTTACACCCCGACAATATTCACTGATTGTGACAATGCCATGACTATCTGCAGAGAGGAAATATTTGGCCCGGTTATTTCAATAATTGAAGCAAATGATTTTGATGATGCAATTAACAAAGTGAATGACACTGATTATGGATTAAGCTCTTCAATATATACAAAAGATATTAAAAATGCTTTTAAGGCAATTGAAAACATAGAAGCAGGAATAACTTATGTCAACAGCCCGACAATTGGCGCTGAAGTGCATTTGCCTTTTGGAGGGGTTAAAGCCAGCGGAACAGCGCGCGAAGGCGGAATTGAAGGGGTGTATGAATTTTCAGAAACAAAAACAGTTTACATTGATTACTCCGGAAGGTTGCAAAAAGCGCAGGATATTGAATAAAAATGGCTGAAAAATACATCTGCAAGGCGCCCGGCAAAAAAAGCAGGGAGATAATTGCAAGGGACAAGAAAATAATGAGCAATTCGCTGACAAGGGAGTATGACTTTGTCTGGGAAAAAGCAGAAGGATCTTATGTCTGGGATGTTGACGGGAAAAAATATCTGGATTTTGGCGCCGGCGTGGCTGTAGCAAACATAGGCCATACAAACAAGAATGTTGTAAAGGCAATATACGAGCAGGCAAAAAAAAGCATACACTGTGGATTTTCTGACTTTTATGCAGAGCTTCCAGTCAAGTTTGCAGAGAAATTGCTGACAGTTTTGCCCTCACACTTAAACAATTTTTTCTTTTCAAACTCTGGAACAGAATCTGTTGAAGCTGCAATAAAACTGATGAAATGGCACACAAACAAGCAGTGGCTTGCTGCATTTGAGCCCTGCTTCCATGGGAGAACAATAGGTTCATTATCACTGACAAAATCAAAGCCAATTCACAAGGAAAGGTTTGGCCCTTTCTTGCCTGTCAAGCATGCTATGTATCCTTATTTTTACAGGAGCAATTTCAAGGATGAAATTGAATACAGCAAGCATTGCCTGGATATAGTTGAAAAAATGTTTAAATCATTGAACGGGGATTTGGCAGGAATATTTTTTGAGCCAATAGCTGGAGAGCCTGGTTACATTGTGCCGCCTAAATATTTTGTTAAGGGACTAAGGGAAGTATGCGATAAACATGATGTACTGCTTTGCTCAGACGAGATACAGGCAGGCTGCTACAGGACTGGAAAATTCTTGGCTATTGAGAATTTTGACATAAAGCCCGATATTGTATGCATAAGCAAAGCCATAGCTGATGGCGTTCCAATGGGCGTTACTGTGTCAAGCAAAAAAATAATGGACTGGCCTCCTGGCAGCCACGCAAACACCCTCGGCGGGAATCTGCTGGCCTGCGCAGCAGGCGTTGCCACATTGGATTTCATGAAAGAGCGCAATGTTGCTGAAAATGCAAAGAAAATGGGAGATTACATGATGAAAAGATTAAATGAAATGAAGGAAAGGCATGAAATAATCGGAGATGTAAGGGGTATTGGCCTGATGATAGGGATAGAACTGGTCAAGGACAAGAGAAACAAGATTCCTGCAATGGAAGAAAGAGAATCAATATTGTGCAATGTTGCTGAAAAAGGGCTGATATTATTGCCTGCTGGCTTTGGAAAAAATGCAGTCATCAGGATGTGCCCGCCATTGATAATAAACAAAGAGCAGGCTGATTTTGGGTTGGATGTCTTTGAATCTGCTGTGAAGGCCGAAAGCAAGAAATAATCAGCAACAGATTTATATACTATAATTTCTATATTAAATAACAATAATAAATAGTATTAAACAAGGAGGTGCTTTTGAATGAAAATGGACAAGGGTATGCATGACTGTTGCGTTGGCGGCAGCTGCCATAAGTGCTGGGGCATGAAGGCTTTGGTTCTTGGGGCGCTCGTGATGTTGAATGCATCATATATGGTTGTAGGCTGGGCAACTTTTATAGGCGCTGTTTTGGTCTTGAAAGGAATAGTGACCATGGTGTGGCCTCATTGCCCGCATTGCTAGTTTTCTTTTTCTTATTTTTGTTTTTTTATGATTTTGCTAATGGAGGATTTTATACTGTATACTGTTGTTTATATTTCTACAACAATACTTTAAATATCTAAGCCTGTCATAAATTAAAAAGAATGAGCACGACGCAATGAAGCAGCCAGAGATGGACAAAAACAGGGGAAAAAAGCAAAATGACAGAACCAAAAACAAAGGGCAAAACCTTGCTAGTAAGCTATAACCAAATAAACGGCTTTCCAGAAGGAAAATACGAAGATGATAAAGTTATAGTTGTAAGCGCAAGATCGGGCGGAAAACTTTTGAGTGATGGCAGATGGGTTAGTAAGAGTTTGGAGTCTCACAAAAGAAGGTATGAAGAAGCAGCTGAAGGTTTAGAGAAAGCCATCCAAATAGTTGAAACAATACAGTCCATAAATATCTCTGAAGCAGTAGTTTATGTAGGGCAACTGGCAGTAAGTGGTGCCTTAAGACTTGCGACAGAGCTGCATAATGAAGGCAAAAAAGTAAGGGTTGTAGGATGCGATTGTGACTACGAAATGAAAAAGCAAGTGGCAGATGCAATAGGCACGACATATGAACCCTGCGAATGCGGCGGCGTAAACACCATGGGCAGAATAGCAAGGGAATACCAGAGAAAGTAAGGAAGGAAAAGAAATGTAGGCTGGGTATTACGAGCAAATTCTGCTAAAAAGTTTGTATAACCTTATAAACAAGGTCAATATGGCCTTTGTTTATAAACAAACTTGGGATTTGCCCAACCCTTACTACATAAGATTAAAAAATACAAACAATAGAGGAAAAAAGCAAAATGACAAAAAAGAAAAAATTGCTCATAGTGGATGATGAACTGGCAGATGACTTAGCAAGAGCTTTAATGACACAGTTAGTCGGTGTGGATATAATAACAGCGAGAACAAAAAGAGAAGGGATTGAAAGGGCTTTGCAAGAGATGCCTGCAGTAGTCTCGCTAGACAACTACATGCCTGCGGATGAAACTTCAACAAGAATATCGCCTTATGGAACAGAAATAGCAAGAGCAATAAAAACTGCACTGCCGCAAACATATATAGTGGGGTTAAGCTCTGCACCAGAAAGCTTGCAAAAAGAGTACTTTGACTGCATCTTGCATAAACATGGAGATATGAAAAAATATGCAGACACAGTAATAGAATACATGGGAAAAGCTCCAACAACGCCTGAAAAGTAAAATAAGGAAAATCGCCAATTAACAAACGAAATAATTTCCGGACACGACAACAAAAATGCATCATGATAATCTTTATAAAGGGTTAATTCAGAGATTAAGACACCCTTACTGATAAGATCACAAGCCGCTGATTCTAGGAAGAAGTATGATAGTAAAACTCAAAGGAAATTAAAGAAACATGGGAGATACTCACAGACCAAGGAGAGGAAGCCTGCAGTTTTGGCCTAGAAACAGGGCCAAAAATGAAACGCCAAGATTAAGGCACTGGCTTAAAACAAGCAGCAAGATACAGGGTTTTGCTGGCTACAAGGCCGGGATGACCCACATAATAAGGAAAGATACAAGCAGCTCAAGGACAAAGGGCGAGCTCATAAACAACGCAGTTACAATAATAGAGTGCCCTCCATTAAAGCCATTATGCATAAGGTTCTAC
>CAZBFA010000056.1:0-5269 GCA_964491045.1 Candidatus Woesearchaeota archaeon | reverse complement strand
TGAGCTGCACCCTGAAAAATCAAGAATAATTCCTTTGTCGCAAGGCATTGATTTTGTTGGCTTCAGAAACTTTTACCATTATAAATTGCCAAGGAAAAGAAACATAAGGAAAATGCTTTATCAGATAGAAAAATGCAAGAGAAATGAAATTTCTTATGACCAATTGATTGAATCATTTCAAGGCTGGCAGGCTTATGCAAAGCAGGCAGATGCATTAAGTATAACAAGAAGGATGAGCAGCAGCATTCAAGCAACTTTTGCACACGAAGTTTCTTGCATTGAAGTCAACAGACTGATAAGAGCGCAAAAATAATCATTCTACCATGCGGTTTTCAGCATGATTTTTAGGTGCTCAATAAGCATGCCTGTCTTTAGGTCATGTATTAATCTATGCCACAAGTATCCTGGCCTGAAGTAAAATTCCTTGTAGAATTTCTTGTAATATCTTTCAATTGTGTCCCAGTCGAGATTTTCATGCTTGTACAGCTCTCTTGCAGGAGTGTACATGTTAAACTTGTTCCAGTCATCGCTTAGCATCAAGCCCTTGCCCACATATTCATTGTACAGCTCTGTTGCCGGCAGTGGTATTGTTATTGTTACCTTGGCCATGTCCAGATCAAGGGACTTTGCAAAGTTGATCGTGTCCTGCATTGTTTTTTCAGTTTCTCCGGGCAGCCCAATCATGAATGAGCCCCATGCCTCAATTCCGGCATCATTTGCCATTTTTACAGCTTCTCTTACCTGCTCCAAGTTTATGTTTTTCTTTATTCTCTTTAATATTTCCTGATTTCCAGATTCAATGCCAAAGAATAGGCGGTAGCAGCCGGCTTCTTTCATTTTTTTCAGCAGGTTTTCATTTACCCTGTCAACTCTTATGCCTGTCAATGCCACCCATGGCATGTTGATTTTTCTTCTTATTATCTCATCGCATATTTTTTCAGCTCGCTCCATGTCCATCGTGAAGCAGTCATCTGCAATGTGGAATTCCTTGAAGCCAAAATTTTTCATGTGCTCAATTTCTTTGATGACTCTTTCAACAGACTTAGTTCTGAACATTCTTTTGAATATTGATTTATTGCAGTAAATGCAGCCGTAAGGACATCCACGCGATGATTCCAGCCATGAAACAGGGCTGTTTCTTGCGACGAATTTAGGCACAATGCATTTTGAAATGTCAAACAAGTGCCATGCTGGCAGAGGCAGATCATCCAGATTTTCAATCAACGGCCTTGGCTCATTTATTATTGCCTTTCCATTTTTGTCCTTGTATGCAATTCCTGTTATTTTTCTTGTATCAACATCATTCAGCACGTCTACAATAGTCAGGTCGCCTTCGCCCATTATGGCTATGTCAAGTTTGCTTCTCTCAAGCGATTCTTTTGGGTAGCCAGAAACATGAGGGCCGCCGGCAATCGCCAATATGTCATTGTTAAATGTTTTTACAATTTCTACAACTTCTGCAGCTTTTCCAAACAATGGCGTGCTTGCAGTGACACCCACAACATTTGGCCTGTAGCTTTCCAGTTTTTCTTTTAATGCAGCGCTTGGATTGATAAAATTGCCAAGGTCTATGACATTGACATCATGCCCTGCTTTGATTATGCTTGCGGCGATTGTTGCCAGGGTCAGGCTTGCGCTGTTTGGAACAACTTCCTTTACTTTTGCGTCCTTGTAAAAATCCCTGTCAGAGGGTTCCACAAGCAGCACTTTCTTTTTTTCAGTCATCTTACACCAACCCAAACCAGCTTTTAAGCCTGTATCTTAAAACCAGGCCTATCATTATCCAGCCCAGCTTGAAAGCTTTCCAAAAGCTTCCTGTTACCGAGCTTTCCCCGACTCTTTTTTGGTAATTCAATGGTATTTCCATGAATTTTGTCTTGCTCAATATGATGAGTAGCATCATCTCAGGCCCAAAATGGCTTTTTCCAACCGTGAATTTATTTTTTATCCTTTCATAAGCCTTTCTCTTTATCAGCCGCATTGTGCAGCCTGCATCAGTAAGCTGGGTTGTGTTGAATAATAATTCCATGAGCTTTGCAACAAAGAAATTGCCATACTTCAGGAACAAGCCCATGTTTGCGCCATGCCCAATTAAAGAACTCGAAGTTCTTGTTCCAAACACAGCATCAAAGTCATCAGAGTAAGCAAGCAGCTTAAGAACATCATTCTCAACAAATGTCCCATCTGGCTCTGACATTATGATAATATCTCCAGAAGCTTCTTTAAGTGCCCTTTGATATCCAAAACCATAGCCTTGCTTTGCTTCATGGAATAATTTTGCTTTTGTCTTCTTGACTTCTTCATCAGTTCCGGCAGCAGCATTGTTGTTTACAGCTATGACTTCATCAACATAACCAGTATCAAAAAACTCATTGATTGAATCCCTTATGGAATCCTTTTCATTGTAGGTTGAAAATACAACTGAAACTTTTTGGCCTTTCCACATCTTACCTCATCGTCCTTTTTATACTTAGTAAAAATTGCAGCAAATAAACTTCAAGCGGCAAAAATGTCACTTTGTTCTTTAGCCTGTAATCAACAAGCATCTTTAATGGCAAAAACAGGCCTTTTAATGTTTTTCTTGAATTCAGGTAAACCAGCAACGCTATTATCCTTTGGTATCTTTTTATTTGTTTTATTTCACGGCTGTTCAAAAAAGGAAGATTATAAGTCATTCTTGAGTACTTTGCCCACCCCAAGACATCTTTTGGCGGTTTCCAGCCCTTCTCTAAGCAGGTTCTGTATATCTCTGTCCCAGGATATGGATTTAAGAATTTTGGCCCGTCAATGTCAATCTTGTATTCATTGACTAACTTATGGATGAAATCAATTGTCATGTCCCTGTCTTCTTTTGTTTCTCCAGGTATTCCAATCATGAAAGAGCAAGTTATTCCTATTCCATTTTCAGTTGCAATCTTTGCTGCATTTTCAATGTGCCTTGCCTTTATGTCTTTCTTTAGTATTTCCAAGACACGGTCGCTTCCTGATTCAGCTCCGATGTAAAGCCTTTTGCATTTTGTGTCTTTTATTGCCCTGATGAAATCTTCATTGAAATAATCAGCCCTTATCTCAGCAGACCAGGGTATGTTTAATCTTGTCACAATGTCCAATGCCCTTTTCTTGTTGACAACAAAATTATCAGAATAAAATGCAACGCTTTTGATATCATGATTTTTCTTAAGCTCATTCACCATGTTTACAACAAACTCAGAAGAATGCGCGCGCCACATCCTTTTGTTGAATGACAGATTATAGCAGTAGCTGCATCTGGACGGGCATCCTCTTGATTCTATCAAAACAAGCTCCCTGCCATAGCTAAGGTACCTTTCAACATCAACAAGCTCCCATCTTGGCTTGTAATCATCCAGGTTTTTTATGAATGCATTCTGCTCGTTTGAAACAGCTTTTCCATCTCTCTTGAAAACCAATCCCTTTATCTTGCTGTACTCTTTGTTCTTTGCTATTGCATCGGCAAGTTCTGGCATGACAAGCTCGCCCTCGCCAATTGCAATGAAATCAACAAAATCATTCATTATTGTCTCTTCTGCAGTCAATGAAGAGTGAACCCCGCCCCAGACAATGATATTTTTATTTTCCTCTTTCAGCTTCTTGCTCAGATCGTAGATGTGCTTTAATCTCGGGCTTGTTTTTGTTGTGAATCCTACTAATAATGCATCTTTTGCTTCATTAATGACTTTATTGAAAGTCTCTTCAGTTGCATAGTCATGTATTATTTTGACATCATAGCCATGCTTTATCAGCGCATCTGCTATGTACATCAGCCCGAATACAGGATAAAGCCTTGGTGTTTCTTCTGTTTCAAGGCACACTAGCACTATTTTTTTCATTTAGTTCCCCATATATGGATTCTACTTGATTTGTTATTTTATTAATGTCATATTTTTTTGCTTCTTTTTCAGCATTTATTCCCATGAGCTTTCTTTTGATTGGTTTCTCTATCATCATTTCTATTGCATTTTTCCATTCATCAGCGTTATTCGGCTCGACTAAAAGGCCAAAGTCTTTTTTTATTATATCTTTTAGCCCTCCAACATTTGATGCTATTATGGGCTTGCCTGCAGACATGGCCTCTATGGCAACCCTGCTGAACGGCTCCTGCCATATAGAGGGTATCAAAACAATATCCAGATCATAATATGCCTTTATGGCATCAAAATAATTTAGCTTTCCCTCAAAAATAACTCTGTGCTTGTAGTCCTTATATTCATCAATCAGCTTTTTTCTTAGTTTGCCCATTCCAATTATTACAAACTTCAGTTCTTTGTGATTTTCCAGCAATTCTTTAATGATTTTGCTGATATTCTGTATTCCTTTGTTGTATTCCAGGCTGCCTATATAGCCTATTGTTGCATTCCTGAATCCAAGATTAAGCTTTGGCCTGCTGTCTGTGAAGTCTTTTAAGTTTATGCCATTCGCAATTATTCTTGCATCATCAATTCCAATCATCTCCAGTTTTTTGCTGATGGCATTGCTTATTGCAATTTTTGCATCAGCGCTTTTTAGCAGATTCCGAATTCTATTCAAGTAGCTTAATTTTTGCCTGTCCCACAGTAGCTTTGTTTTTCTTGAGCATGCCTTCAGATTTTCAGCATTGCAATTTTCACAACTGCTTAAGTCTGGCTTCAACAAGCTGCTTCTAGGGCAGCAAAACCAGTAATCTCGATAATGAGTAATTGCCTTGATGTTGTTTTTCTTGGCTGCCATTATTGCAGCAACAGCTGTCTTGCTGTCATGGCTGTGTATAATCTTTATGTTCTCTTCCTTTATTATTTTTGAAAAGAAATTTGCAAGGCATTTATCCTGCAATTTCAGGCTTGGAATGTATTTGATATATTTGTTGAACCTGTATGTCTTGAATCCATTATAATTTTCTGATGAAGCCATGATTATGTTATGATTTTCCTTCATTTTTCTGGCTAGCAAAGCCATGCTTACTTCAGCCCCGCCAATTCCAAGTCCATAATATGCTGTGTATAATATGTTCATTTTGTCACTGCTTTCAATGCCCTGAATAAAAATCTAGGTTTCACCCAAAAAGAATTGCCATATTCTTTTTTGTATCGCCAGATTCTTGCTGCCATCCTGTGCTTTTTCCAGACTTTGTCCACTTCTGTTTTTGTGAATGAATTGTCTATTATGCCAATGCCATTGTATATGCTTCTCCACAGGTCATTTTTTATTATTCCAAGCTCCCTGCCCTTATTGTAGATTGGCGTGTCGGGGTATGGTATGCAGACAACTCCATCCC
>CAZBFA010000055.1:0-5273 GCA_964491045.1 Candidatus Woesearchaeota archaeon | reverse complement strand
AAAAAATAATCCTTGACACAAATATACTGTTGAGCAAGGCAAAGATTGACATTTTTTCAGAGCTGTCACGGATATGCGACTTTAATTATGAAGTCTATGTGCTTGACAGGACACTAAGCGAGCTGAAAAATAAGCCAAATAGCAAGCTTGCAATGGCAATTATAAAAGCAAAGAATGTCAAGGTTGTAAAAACAGAAAGCAATAAAAGCGTTGACGAACTGCTTTTAGACCTTGCAGAGCACGACAAAAACATTATCGTTGTCACACAAGACATAGGGTTAAAAAGAGAGTTGAAAAAGAAAGGCATAAAAATAATAACAATCAGGCAAAACCAATATTTAAGAGTTGAGAACTGAAAATGTTTTACGAAACCGAAGTCAAAACCCACATAAGATTGCCGCCAAGCATGTTCCAGGAAGACTTGGAGAAAGCAATACTTGCAAGCCTGAACAAAAAGTTTGAGGGTTTTATCTCAAAAGACATCGGCTTTGTCATAGCTGTTTCCGGAGTAAGCCACATCGGCGAAGGCATTATAATACCTGGCGATGGCGCTGCTTACTATGAAACAACATTCAAATTATTTGCATTCAAGCCAGAGCTTCAGGAAGTTGTTGTTGGCAAGATAGCAGACATCACTGATTTTGGCGCATTTTTCAATATGGGTGTTACTGACGGCATGATACATGTAAGCCAGACAATGGACGACTATGTTACATTTTCAAAAAATAATGTACTGTCTGGAAAAGAAACCAAAAGGTCATTAAAAATCGGGGACATCTGCCGCGCAAGAATAATCGCAATAAGCTACAAAGAGCCAAGCAATCCAAAGATAGGCCTGACAATGAGGCAGCCTTATCTCGGAAACGTGCAGTGGCTCGAAGCAGAATCAAAAAAGAAGCAGGAAAGGCCGGAGAAGGAAGCTAAAAAATGAGAAAAGTATGCACAAAATGCCAGATATTTGTAAAGGGAAATGAATGCCCAATCTGCAAGGGAAACCAGTTTACTGACAATTGGCAGGGCAGAATTTTCATTTTGGATGCCAACAAGTCAGAAATTGCAAAAATGCTTAAGCTGCCAATAAAAGGCGAGTATGCAATAAAGCTCAGGTAATCATTCCTTAAATTTTTTAAAAATTAATTATCTTTTCAGTTCTCACGCCAACCACAATATTCCTGCATTTTAAATCACCACTGCATCCAATCACAGCAGAATCAGAAGAAATGCCAAACCTCACAGTCCTTTTGCTTGTTCTTCTTGGCTTGTTTGAAAGCCTCCATAAGCACGCATTCTTTTCAATCATCCATTTGTACACTTCATGCACTCCAAAAATGTCATCTGTGCCAAACAATGAGGCATACAACTGCCTGTCGGAAGCTTTTTTCACCATTTCCTTTTTTCCTGCAACCTTATAATCAATTTCATATTGGCTTGTTAGCCCATAATTATGGACTACTTTATCCTTTCCAGAATTTTCATACACAATCCTCGTCAGTGTGTTTGGCCAGCGGTAAAATGCATTTCTAACAAACATCCTGATGTCTTCAATCTCCTTTCTGCTTGCCCCATCCTTGTTATGAAACAATGTCTTGAAGATTGCATGGTACAATGGAAGGCTTGCAGCATAAAATTGGCCATTGGATATTGCTTTTCTTGAATAATCAGCCAGTTCGTCTTGGGTTTTTGGGATGCCATTCCACAATGGTTTTTTTCTCATGTCAACATATCCTTTTATTCCCCTATGCTCAACCCCGTAAATTCTCCAGAAGCTGCCATAGTTTTCCACTAACTTTTCTCTTAAAGACGGCCTTACGAACCCCCTCATGCTCTCTTTCATTATCTCTTCTGCTATCTCATCAAGCCCTTCCGGGTTTACAGAGCCAATTGTGTTTATTTTTCCCATCATCTCGAATATGATTTTGAACTTCCAATGACTTCCTTGAATATGTCTATGTTTGTTCCCCTTATTACTTGGGCCCCTGCTTTTTTCAAGTAGTCTGTGTCAGATGCGCTTATTGCATATACAGTCACTTTGTTCATAGGATTATTTTTTAACAGCTTTTTTATTGCATTTGAAGTTTCTTCCTTGTTGTCCAATGCGGCATCGGTAATTATTAGAACTTGTTTTGGTTCGCTGCTATTTAACAATTGCTTTACGGGAAATGTTGTTCCGCCATTATGGTAGATTATCAGCCTCTCATAAATTGCATTCAGGTCTCTTGTCCATTCCTGGGTGCTTGATTGGGCATCTCCGCTGAACACAGTTGCCCTTATCTTTGCTCCTTTCTTGTGAGCCTTCCTTGCAGCAACAAGCCCGGCCAAAACCCCAAGGCTTAGAGCATTGCTTGGGTCTGTCATTGTGCCAGAAGCATCAATGTAAATATCAAAATCCAATATGGTATTTTCAAGTCCCTTTTGCTCCCTTTTCCTGTTCTTCCATGTGTAGGTTGTAACTCCGGGTATTAGTTTTCCGCCAACCTGCGTTGAGTAATCAATATCCAGCCTGTGTATGCCCATTGATGGCTGCCATTTTTCTGGCTGGAACGGGCTTGTTCTTGTATGAGAAGCAGGTTTTGTTTCAAACTCAACATTGTACGACCTTGAAAGCGCTTCATAAAATGCCTTGTTTGCAAATTTTGTATCGCCTTTTCCAACACCTGCCAAAAGCTCCTTGAATTCCTTGAATCCAGAATCTTCGCCAGGTTTATTGCCAGGCCTTGCAAGTTTTCTTGCCAGTTCTTCAAGTATTTCACGACCTAATTTTTGGGGCAGATTGCTTGTTATGTCATCAAAGCAGGGTTTTTCCGATTTCTTATCCTCTTCAATGAACTTGCCGATTATTCTTGCATATATCCTTATGTTGTCTTTCCATAAACTTTTGTCAAGCACATTTTCATCAAATAGTTTAGCCAGCTTTTCAGCAGCATCGCATTCCTCTTCAGAGACTATTGTTCCTTCAGGTAGCAATTTCATGCCCCATGCCAGTTCCATGCTTCTCCCATAAACGTGCCCTATCTTGCTGTCTGCCTTGTCTTGCAATATATGCCTGTATAGCCATTCGATATCTTCATCACCATTTCTTGCCAAAGTTGTATTTACAGTTGTGTCAGCAAAAAGATTAAATGCCAGCCTTGAAGTGGAAGCCAATGCGCTTTTCTTGTATGGCGTTGCGCTCATTTCTTCCAGCCCTTTTTTTGCAGAATTAACCATCAGCATTGATGTTATCGCATCATAAGGGCAGAATCTGTGCCCCTGTTCGTGTTTGAAAATTGCCTTTAATCCCCTTGCAAGATCATCACCAAATAATTTTGCCACCTTCTCAAGATTTGCATATGTCTGGAATGTAGCAAGGTCCATAAAAGCCAGCTGCTCTGCAAGAACTTCCCCCATCTCGCCAAGATTAGCAATGTCTTCTTCATTTTTTGGCACTATGATATCTGGAATAGAAGGATAATTCCAGCTTGACAGCGCCTCTTTCCACAGCTTTTCTATTTCCGCATCCAACGTGCTTTGCATTATTGTTTATGCTATTATCTCAAGATGCACTTTCCATTGTAATAGCTTGCAATATGGCTTGTCAGCATTATTGCCCACTGCTTGTCGATGCTTCCTATCTTTGCAATCGCCTTTTTGACAAATTGCCGCAATGCATCACTGTCCAAAACATCATCCTTGATTTTTTCTGTTTCAATAACCTTCATCACAGCGCCATAAATGCGCCAGGCTTCGCTGCTCTTCATCTCTGTGAATTCATTTTCTATTTTAAGTATTAAATCTTCAACAAAAGAAATCCTGTCATTTTTGTATCTCTGGTTTTCTCCATATGCTTTTTCTGTCGGCTGCACCTTGTGCCATAGCAAGTAAGGCAATACAGTTTTTAAATCATCAATCTCAACAACATCCTTTCCCTTGAACCATGCAAAGGCCTTGGCATATCTCATCATTGCCCTTGCTGTCCTTACGCTCAATTCATTGACAGTATAATTGAATGGCGCATCCCGGAAATGCCCGCTTAACTCCTTGTCATTGGCAGCATTATTCTGGTCCATCTCCCATGCATTCCCTTTTGTTCCCCGCACAAGCTTGTCGCTCGCTATTTCAGAAAACCTCAAAGAGCCATAAACAAAATCTGCAAATTGGCCAGGAACAGAGCAGTCATACTCCATTGCTTCAGGCATCTCCCTTATCTGCTTCCTGATTTTTTCAAAATCCGGTTTTAATTTATCAGGTATGATTAAAAGTTCGCCAAGGTCGCTGTCAAGCTTTTCATCCCCCCGCTTTCTTATTTCTCCCAGGTCCCATGGCTGCGGGCTCGTCATCATGACTGCAACATCAAACCTGTCCAAGAATGGTGGTGTTAATGGGAATGTGCCTTCATCAACATAATTCGCAGTAGCAAACAAAACTCCCGGCGGGCTTTCAAGCAATACGCCCTGGTAAACTGCCTTCCCAATGTCAACAAGCTTCATTGTGCAGCTTAGAAGATCAGCCGGGGTCCTGTTGACTTCATCCATTATTTTTATCGGGCACTTCAGGAAGTTTGTCGGCAGCACTAGCTTTTCACCATCATGAACCATTTTTACAGTATCCAGGCTTGCAACAACATCTTCTGTCTTTAGCTGCGGGTTTCCAAGTATCTCTGCCTCAAGTATGTCATCATAAGGGGTATTCCCGAAAAAATGCCCAGCATATTCTGCAGCAGTTGTTTTTCCTATCCCAGGAGCGCCAGTTATGTACATGGTTCCCTGATGCATTAATGATGTCAGTGTTGCGAATAATAATGGGGATGAATATGCCTTTGTCCCTTCCTGTATCAACGGCAATTTGTACCCGCTTGTTATAACCTGGATCTCCAATGGCTTCTTTTCAAAAACATCAAAATTCGTGCTGACATAAAGCCTTCTTTCGCCGATTAAATCATACAATTGCCTGATTTTTTGCTGTTCAGTCAACACCACTTTTCACTGCCACCTCTTCATTCCAATATATACACACAAATGTCTGCTCAAAAAAAATCTAGCCATAGAGCAATCTGGCTGCCTGATTAATGCAAATTATAACTTTATATCAATGACGCCAAAACATATAAAGCTTTCTGGGCTTTTTATTTTGTGTAGTCAAGAGACAAATATCCTGGCCTTATACCCCTTGGAATAAATCGAACCTGTCATCGCTCCAACACCATACATCCATCGCATTATTTTGTCAATTCCCTTCATCTGCTCTTGCCTCGATTGTGTTTTGCCACCAACTGCCTTAATTTAGATGTAGAATAA
>CAZBFA010000054.1:0-5285 GCA_964491045.1 Candidatus Woesearchaeota archaeon | reverse complement strand
TAAAAGATATGCGGCCCAGCCGCCAATTACAACCAGCTTATATTTTTTGGACAATTCCATGAGCTTCTCAAGGCTTTTGCCAGTTACCATTTCAGACCAGAATTCTACTGCCATATTTTCAGCCTCTTCCCCAGTGCGTCAGCAAAATCCTTGGCATACCATTCCTTAATGTTCCAAAGGTCAATATAAATCTGCGAGACACTTGCTATTTTGCTGTTTATGAACTTGTCTGGCTCAAGGACTATTAAATTCTCACTGCCCTTTTTTTCAGGAAAACGTCTTTTTATTTCTGCAAGAACTTCAGCATTGGCATAAACATAAACCTCAGAATAATCTGCAGGCACATCCTTATACAAAAGCCTGTAAGCAGAAAATGCCGTAAATATGCACCCATCTGGAAGGGAGCCTTCAATTTTCATGACAGGCATGTCAACACTTGTCATGTAAACAACGTCTTTGCTCAGCCTTCTTACAGATGCCATGTACAACAGCAATTTATTCGCATCAATTAGTTCAAACCCGCGTTGTTTTTTTCTGATTATTCCCAGTTCAACTAATGGAGATAAAGCGTTATTTATTATGCTTAGGGAAAATTTAAATTTTTTTGATAGCCCAAGCTGTGTGAAAGAGAAGACTTTCTGCCGCCCGCCTTCAAATAATTCCCTGTAAACTATCTCTTTGTTCTTTAGCATGTTTCTAAAAAGATATTGTTTATTTATAAATATTTCGATGTTTTAAGAAACAGACTATAAAGGCATGCTATTGTTCTTTTTAGCGAACATATATCCTATATAACGAACAAAAACAGATAACAAGTTTTATATAGAACAAAAATCCTTTTTAGTTGCATGATAGAAAAGTATGCACTAGTGAAGGTGATCAAAAGCATAATCCGGCTGAGGAACGAATTTAGCATCAGGGAAACAGCCAAAAAAACAGGTGTAAGCTCAAGCACGGCAAAAGAAGCCATGGATTTTCTTTTGATGCAAAATATCCTTCAAAAAAGGATTATTGGAAAAAACCACCTTTTCAAAGTTAATGATAGCTTTCTTGCAAGGCAGATAAAAAGGCTATTTTCCTTGGCCGAGCTAAATTCCGCCAAGATTGTTGAAGAAATTTTAAAAAAAGACAGCAGCATTTTGAATGTAGTCATCTACGGTTCTGTGGCTTCCGGAACAGATTATAAAGACAGTGATATTGACATTTTGGTTATTTCAAGAAAGCCCGTAAATCTTTCGGAATTGAAGGGTGAGGCTTTAATTAGCAGGGAAATCACAATTATTGCATATACATATAATGAATGGAGAGAAAAGGCGATCAAAGACAAGGCCTTTTACAGCAATGTAATATCAAACTGCATCCCTCTTTATGGAGAAGTGCCTATTGTGATCTAAATGGACATCAAAGAATGCTTGGATAAAAATCTGCTGAAAAAAGAAATGCCGGACTTAAGCCTGTCAAGGAAGTCATTGGACACGGCAAAAGCAAAACTGGAAAGGGCAAAAGAATTATTAAAATTAAATATATTTGACATGGCAGAGATAAATGCTTATTCCGCAATGTTCCACTCCTCTAGGGCATTGCTTTTTCGCGATGGTTACAGGGAAAAAAGCCATTATGCAATCTACATATACCTCAAAGAGAAGTACTTGGGCGTGATAGAGCAAAAATTTTTGAATGAATTGAATGTTTTAAGGCTTGATAGGCATGAAATTTTTTATGGCTTTGAAGAGCCGGAGCTGGATAAAAAAATAATGAGCAATATGGTGGAGATTGCTGAAGAATTCATCAAAGCCGTGCAGCATATTATCTTTAAAAAGAACGGCTCAAAAAATTAGCTTTAAGTACTTCAATAATGTTGGCTCTTTCAAAATCAATTTAAACAAAAACTTGCTCGGAAAATCCCTGTCATGCTCCTCCAGCAGATTTTTTAGAGAGTCTTTATTGAACCTTTTCACAAGGTTGTTATAGTCTTCCATGTCCATCTTGTCCAGCATTTTTCTAAGAATTAAACTCAGGTAAAGCTCATTCCCAAATCTTTTTCTCCACAGATTATCATAGTCTTTATTTTCCTTTATGGCCTTGTATAATTCTTCTGCCCCCATTAGCCCATATAAAATTCCGCCATATGTGGTTGCTTTTACCATTCCGGCAGCATCACCAAGAAGGAAAACATTACCTGTTTGTGTTTTTAGCTTTGGATTATATATAGGCACAATTCCGGACTGCGATTCTATAAACTTAAACTTGCCCTTTTTTAACAATTCGTTATATGCATTATTGACATTGTCACCAATCACGCCAATTCTTGCAATTTTCCTGCTTTCAGGAACAATCCAGCTGAATTTCCCGAGCCCAAGATATACAGTAAATGTGTCTGCATCAAAATCTCCCCTGAACCTGCCCTGCATGCCAATAACAAATTTCAGTTTTTCCTTGTTGACAGCAGAATTTACTCCATCAGCCCCAACAAGGATATCTGTTTCTATTTTCTTGCTATTGAACCGCATATTTATTTTATTGCCAGCAGCATTGAAATCAGTCAATTTTGAATTTAAATTTAGTTTTGCTCCGCTGCCTAATGCAAGCTTGCTAAAGAAAGAATCAAACTTGGCCCTGTCAACAACATAGTTCTTTCTTGATAGTTTTAAATCAAGCCCTTCATTGTTCGGCGCTATTAGCCTTACATTGCCAATTTTGTTGACTATGCAGTCTTCATCAACCTTGCATACACTATCAAGAGAAGAGGTTATCAGGCCTGTGCATTGTACCGGCTTGCCGATTTTCTTATGCTCCTCATAAAACCCATTTTTAGCAAGAAGGTATGCCAAGTAATTTCCACTGGGTCCGGCGCCGATTATTGATATCATCCTTCCCAGATACACAAAAACCATTATAAATCTTTATATGCAAAGCCAAAATTAGAGTAAACTATTTAAGTACTGCTGGTTTTTAAGATTTTACATGGAAATGGCCAAAACATACCGCGACGTAAAGAGATTGAGGCAGATAGTTGATGTCTTATTCAAGTATGAGCTTGGCTATGTCATAGAAAGGCTGAATCTTAAATCATTGCTGCCAATAAAGCACAGGACAAGGAAAGAAAAATTCTCAAAAGACTTTTCAAAGCCAAGAAACTTGAGGCTTGCTTTTGAAGAGCTCGGAGCAACATTCATAAAGCTTGGCCAATTATTGAGCTTAAGGCCTGATTTGATTCCAAAAGAATACTGCAGGGAATTTGCTCTGCTTCAGGATGATGTAAAGTCAATCCCTTTCAATGAAGTCAAAGGCATTGTTGAAAGGGAACTAAAAAAGCCGCTAAATGAAATTTTTGTTTACTTCAATGAAACGCCAATAGCAGCAGCATCAATCGGCCAGGTGCACAAGGCAAAGTTAAAAAACAATGAAATCGTGGCTGTAAAGGTCCAAAGGCCAAATGTTGGGGGGCTGTTCAGTGCAGATATAGACCTTCTCTACCATCTTGTGGCATTGATAGAGCACCATTTTCCGGGCATGGACGAGATAAGGCCCAAAGAGATAGTAAAAGAATTTGAGGCATACACAAAGAATGAGCTTGATTACACATTGGAAGCAAGCAACATAAGCATTTTCTACAATAATTTCAGGAAAAGCCATGTTGTAAAAATACCTAAAGTTTACTGGGATTATACAACAACAAAAGTCCTTACTATGGAGTTCATTGATGGCAAGAAATTAACAGAGGCAAATATAATTGCATTGAAAGCATCAAAGAAAGAGCTTGTAAAAAATGTTGTCAATTGCTTCATCACCCAGGTTATTGAATACAGCATTTTCCATGCAGATCCCCACCCTGGCAATATTTTCCTGATAGACTCCAAAAGATTTGCATTGCTGGATTTTGGCATTGTTGGCAAGATAAACTCCGATATGACGGAAAAGATTGAAACAATGTTCCTGGCATTGATGAAGCCAGACAAGGATTTGCTTATAGACTCTTTGATTGACCTCGGCTTTGTTGAAGGCAGTGTCAATATCATGGAGCTGAAAAGTGACATGTCAAAGCAGCTCGGCAAGTATTATGGCGCTGCATTGAAGGATATAAGCACATCAGAGCTTATCTACGACATGCTGGCCATGGCAAGAAAATACCATCTGAAGCTTCCTGTAAATTTCATACTCCTGCTGAAAGCAATGATAACTGTGGAGGGCTTTGGCAAGGAGCTAAATCCAAATTTTGTTTTCATCAAGGAAACAAAGCCCATGGTCGACAAGATTATTGAAAAGCGCTCGAGCCTTTCATATGTTTTCAGGAACTGGCGCGAAAAATTGATATCAACATCAACAGACACTATAAAGATACCAAAGGAAATAAACATGACTCTAAAAGAGCTTCGCGAGGGCCATGTAAAGGTGAAAATAGTTGATCCGGCAATAAGCAATTTTGCATATGAAGTTGACAAGTCAAGCAACAGGATTACATTCGGCCTTGTCATAGCTGGAACCCTTGTTGCGGCAGCCATAATAGCGCTGGCAAAAATACCTCCTTTTTTCAGAAACGTGCCATTGCTAACGATAGGTTTATTAATAATCTCAGCAATATTTACAGTGTTTTTAATCATATCAATATTAAAGGAAAAAAGGGGTGGCATGAAGCGATGATAAAAAAAGCTGTGAAAAAGGCAAAGGCTCTTCTGTCTGAAAAAAACAAGAGATATGCGCGGGCTGTTGCCAAGGAATCTCTTGCAGAAGGAAGAAAGTTAAGCGAGATGGCTCTAAAAGAATTAAAAAGAGAGCTGCCAAAGGCACGAAAAATCTTAACACATGAAGCCAGGGCATTTGCCAAGAAAATTAAGAAGATCAAGCGATGATCGATGTCATACTTATATTGCTGGGCCTGCTGGGCTTGTTCATAGCATCACTCTGCGACATTAGAACAAAAGAGATTCCGGACTGGCTGAGCTTTTCCCTGATTGCAGCAGGCATTTCATTAAGATTGATGCAGGCCATGGCGCTCGGCACATGGAAATATCTCATATATACTCTTCTTACTGTATTTGCAATGCTTCTTCTCGGCAATCTGATGTATTACACAAAGCAATGGGGCGGTGGCGACACAAAACTGCTCATTGCCCTTGCAGCTGTGTTTGCAGTTAATCCATACCAGGATTATTTCTTCCTGAACATGCTTGTAAATCTTGTCATAGTCAGCACACTATACGGGCTTGCTTTCTGCATATACTTTGCCGTCAGATGCAGAAAGAAATTCATCAAAGAGCTTCCAATCTATTACAGAAAAGAAAAAA
>CAZBFA010000053.1:0-5292 GCA_964491045.1 Candidatus Woesearchaeota archaeon | reverse complement strand
GAAAATGATCCATCAGTATTGTTCACGACTGCAGGCATGCATCCATTGGTTCCATACCTGATGGGCCAAAAACATCCATCAGGCAGGAAGATTGCTGATGTCCAGAAATGCATAAGGACAACTGATATAGACGAAGTTGGGGATGCATTTCACCACACTTTCTTTGAAATGCTTGGCAACTGGTCGTTTGGTGATTATTCAAAAAAAGAGGCAATAGAATACAGCTTTGAATTCCTGACAAAGCACCTGAATATTTCAATTGAAAAATTAGGTGTCTCTGTCTTTGCAGGGGATAAAGATGCATCAAGGGACGAAGAATCAGCAAAATTATGGATCAAGCTGGGAATACCAAAAGAGAGAATAGCATACTTGCCAAAAGAAAAAAACTGGTGGGGTCCTGCCGGAGAAACAGGCCCTTGTGGCCCGGACACAGAGATGTTCTATTATGTTGGCCCGGAAAAAATAAAGAAAAACAGCAACCCTGGAACTGAGGAAGAAAACTGGTGCGAGATATGGAATGATGTTTTCATACAGTACAATAAAACAAAAGATGGTGTTTATGAAGAATTAAAGCAGAGAAACATCGACACCGGAATGGGCGTTGAAAGGACGTTGACAGTAATCAATGGGTTAAAGGACAATTATCAAACCACAATTTTCCAGCCAATAATAAAAAAAATTGAAGATATCTCAGACAAAAAATATAACAGCAATTCAAAAACAACAAGGTCAATGAGGATAGTGGCAGACCACTTAAGAGCCGCAACATTCATTCTTGGAGATGAAAAGCATATTCCACCATCAAATGTAGACCAAGGCTATGTTATAAGAAGGCTGATAAGAAAAGCAATAAGGCACGGCAAGCTTATTGGCATAGAGGGAAATTTCACGGCAGAGCTTGCAAGTATTATAATAAGCATTTACAAAAATGACTACAGTGAACTGCAGCACAACAAAGATTTCATTCTTAACGAACTCAGTATCGAAGAAGACAGGTTCAGGGAAACGCTTGAAAAAGGCCTGAGAGAATTTGAAAAGCTTTCGGCTGATGCAGAAAAGACTATCAATGCAAAAGATGCTTTTATGCTCTACCAAAGTTTTGGCTTCCCGCTGGAAATGACAATAGAACTGGCAAAAGAACATAATCTGGCTGTAGATGAATCTGGATTCAAAAAGGAATATGAACTGCACCAGGACATCTCAAGAACTGGCTCTGAAAAAAAATTCAGGGGGGGCCTTGGGGAAATATCAAATATAACAATAAGGCTTCACACGGCAACACATATCCTAAACCAGGCGTTGAGAAATGTAATAGACCCGGGCATCAAGCAAAAAGGCAGCAACATAACACCAGAAAGATTGAGATTTGATTTCAATTATGACAAGAAGCTGACAGAGAAGCAATTAAAGGATGTTGAAGATGAAGTAAACCAGGTCATAAAGCTTGCCTTGCCTGTTGAGAGAAAAGAAATGCCATTAAGCGAGGCCAAAAAACTCATGGCACAGGCATTATTTGATGAAAAATACTCTGAAAAGGTTTCTGTCTATATAATAGAAGATTACTCAAAAGAAGTTTGCACAGGCCCCCATATCAATAACACAGCAGAAATCAAAAAATTCAAGATCATAAAAGAAGAGGCTGTTGCAGCAGGCATAAGAAGAATAAAAGCAATTGTGCAGGACTGATTGATTTTGATATGGTGATTCTATCGGCAGGTTTTTAAATTTGCTCTTTTTAATGTTGTACAATGACCTGTGATTATTTAGAGTATGTTGAACAAATAAAAGATAATTGCATGAAGGACAAACTATTGATTCATGACAATATTCCTGCGCTTGAAGGCCTGCTGGACAGCAATGGCCAGGACTTGATAAGGCTGCAGAAACTCAAAAGAGAAAATAAGCTTAACTTCGGAAAAAAAGTTGCAAAAGAAGAATTGCATGAATTGCTGCCAAAGATTTGTTATGATATCAATGAATTTTTAGGCGTAAATCCTGGCAGCCCTGAGTTTAGCTATTTTAGTCTGTTCAAGCCAACACTGCCTGCCTTGCCCGCATTGTGGTTTTATGGCAATTCAACACTTTATTTTACAAGGGCCGCACTCTCTTTGGCCAATGATAAAAATTTAGACACAGCATTGCGAGATATTTGGGATGGTTTGTTATTTGCGATCAATGGGGCAATTTTGCATAAGCTAGTAAGCCAGCCCTACTATAATATTGGGTTGGAGAAAGTAAACCTAGAGCGCGCCAAGAAAACAAAATTGATTCCAATTGCAGGGCACGAATATGCGCACCATGTCCAGAACATTGAAGGCCTGCTTGTTGCTAAATCGCACATCTTTTCAGAAGGCCATTCAAGAGGGGTACAAAAATATTTGGCAAAGAAATATGCGCAAGAAGAGGGCAATGAGGCATTTCTTTATGACACACTGGATGTAAGTGTGGGAGAATTTAAAAGCGCATACAGATGGATGTGCAAAAAATTAAATCAGAAACTATCAAAATCACTGTTAAAGATTAGAACTAGCAGGGATTTAGATGAAGGCATTGCGCGCTCAATTATTAGAAGACCAACATCACACGCCCTTGGAAATGCGCTTTTTTCAATCTATCAGGAAATTTATGGAGATGAGATATACAAGCAGATGATGCACAGGGAGTTTCAATTCCTGCAGCCATAGGCTATAACAGAACCCCAATAATTCTGCCAAGGATACTGTTATAAATTCATGCCATTTAAAGAATGCCATGAAATTTTGCAGAAATCAGCTTAAGAATGATGCAATTGAGAAAAGATTAGTTGCAGCAGAGAACATTCCTATTATGGAATACCTGCTGGACAGGAATATACGGCAGCATAAAAAGCTGGAAAACTTAAAGAATAATAATAAAACAAATTTTCTAAAAAAAATCGAATCTGATAAACTAGAAGAATTGGCTTTAAGGATATATGGCAAAGTTAATAAATTTCTGGATTTCAAGCCATGCACATTGCCAAATATTGTGCATTATCGGCCAAATGGCTTTGAATATCACTCTGATTTAAAACTCATAAGTGTCGGAACACTGCAAAGAACCATATTAATTCCAAGCATAGCGCATGAATATGCCCATCATATGCAGCACAGCAAAAGATTGGGGCAAAACTGCTATGATTTCTTTTCAGAAGGCCATGCAAGGGGTGTTGAAAGGCATATATCTGAAATATACTGCCAAAAAGAAGACAATGAGCTGTTTCTTTATGACATTTCAAGAGAAACAATTAGTGAGCTTGCTAGCGCATATATCTGGATGTGCAAGAAATTATGCAAAAAACCAAAGTTATCCTTGTTAAAAGTCAGCACAAACAGCATAAAAGAAAGCTTAAAGCATTTAGTTAAAGAAGCCCCATCAGAGTATGCAATGGGAAATGCGTTCTTTTCAATATATGAATCTATATATGGCAAAGAAATTTACAAGGAAGCCCTGATCCCGAGTAAACAGCCTTACTGATTCTTGTTGTTTATCTTCAGCAGGTCATGAAGCAAGCACCAGCCGACAAAGCTTTCAACAAGCGCTATCCAGCCAACTATGGCCACGATTATATTCATCCATGGAGCCTGAAAAGTCAAAGCCCATGGGCCAAGCCACCAGAAAGCCAAAGCAAATCTCAAAACTCTGTCAACCTTGCCTAGATTTTGGTTAAACACTTAAAACACCTCCAATGTTTTAGATATTAAACGCATGATTGTTGCAGTTTGTCAGCACTATTGTGTATTCTGAATCTTCCTCAATATTCACATTGTCCTTGTAGACATCACATAATGTCTTTCCCTTGTTTATGTCTTTTTGTGTTACAGTAAGCTTATAGTTTCCAGGCACAATCCTGTTTAGTTCCAGATAGCCGTCCTTGCTTGTTTTTCCAGTATACATGCAGTCCTTGTTTGCTGGCTGCAGCCTCACCTGAACATCATTGAGAGCATCATCCTGGTTTGGTTCAGAAGTCTTGCTTCCATAAACATAAAACTTTGCCAGAAGAGAACCGCCCCCGCAAGGAGGAGTTATTATGTTTCCAGTTAAGTCAAACACCTTTACAAGCAGAACGCCTGCAAAAATTAATAAAATTGGAATAAGCAGCAACAGGCTTATTCCCTTGTGCTTTTGCTTTTTCATGTTTATCAGACATTAAACATTCTTGCGCAATGCTCTAGCCTGAAGTTAGTAACACCGCTTGATGTTATTGTCAGGGTTTCTGAATGGGCATTGCATTTTCCGGTTTTAATGACATTTACCTTGTACTTTCCAGGATTAACTCTCAGGTTTAAATTGCCATTTTCATCAGTTATGCCTTCATATTTGCAATTAGAGCCTGTTGGTTTCATCGATATCCTTGCCTTGTTTACATCAGCCACATATCCATCCTTATTGCCTTCAACGTGGAAACTGTAAAATACATTTCCCGGCTGGCAAGCAACCGCATTGCCTGTCAAAGACGGATTTAAAAAAACTAAGCCCACAACAGAAACAAGTGCTACAGCAAATATAGCCAATACCATATTTTTGCTTAACCTTTGCTTTTTTATCTTTTTAGCCAAATTAAACACCTCCAAATACCATAAATGCACGTGGCAGTATTGCCCAATGCAATGGCTTTATTAAGTAATTTATTATTTATAAAGAATAGTTGTCTTTTTATAGTGGTTATCCATATTTAGCCATGCAGTCCTTATATTCTTTGGTTTGCTCCCAAACGCATTTATTGGCTATGCAAGCGCATTGAGTCTCTTTTAGGCATGCATATTCTTCCTTGAACTCGCAGGTTGTTATTATATTTTCAACACTGCCTTTTTTGCCGCATATCTGGCCAGAGCACCCGCCAGTCACACAGTCAGAGCCAGAATTGCACTTTTCATTTTCAAGATAATGGTTTAAGCATGGATCTGCAATAAAAACATTTTCAACGCACTTGTTGTCAGAGCATGAAAACTTGTTGTATTCATATCCATCTTGGCATATTCCTTTTTCACAGTCGCTTGCCAGACTGCATGCCTTGTTTGCTTCAACTTTAGAGCAGGCCGCTATCAAAGATAAAGATGCAAGCAGCAAAAAAAATAATATCGCCTTTGTAGTTGCAGTTCTTTTTGCTTTATTCATCAAAATGATAATGCCACAGAACTTAAAAAATTATCCCTTCAAATAAAAAGGCTAGCAATGTGCTTATGCTTTCTTCAATGCTTTTTTCAGCTCATCAGCAGTTGCCGTTGCTGTCCCGGCCTTGCTCACGACTATGCCTGAAGCATAATTTGCAAG
>CAZBFA010000052.1:2237-5409 GCA_964491045.1 Candidatus Woesearchaeota archaeon | reverse complement strand
CAGCATTTTCCTGCTTATGTTATTTCTTAAAGAGCCAATGTAATCATTTTTCTGGACATTGAGATTCAATAATCTGCATGCCTCTTGAAAATCCTTCCTTGCCAATGCATTTCCAATCAGGGCATTTGAACCGCCAAACCTTTGCTCATCAAAATAGTTCTCAATAAATGCTATTTTTCTATGGTTTTTGCTGTCAAGATTCCTTACAACAACAATGAACTTGTTTTTTATTATCTGGCCGAGCTTTACCCTTTCATCCCCCCGGCCGATAAAATTAAAGCTGATATCTTTTATTTTTATTCGAGCTATGCTCTGCTGCGGTATCTTATAAGCTGAAACAACCTGCCTCGTGATCGCATTTTTGTCTTTTATCCCTGCTATGTTAAACCTATTTTCCCTTACATTCAATCTTTTTGCCAGCTCTGCTATTGCATCAAGCGTATTCCAGTTCTCCTTTTCCAGCATGAAATAAAGATAATGGCCGTCCTTGCTCAGCTTTAAATCAGGAATTTCCTCAACAATAAAGTCTTCTGGCAATTGTTTTATCTGGTACATAGCAATACTTTTCAACGGCAGCTTTATAAAGTTTAACACGTTGCTGATTTTACAATGAAATCTCTGATTGCGCTAGCCTTGATGTTTTCCATGGGCAATTCATACACACAACCAAAGAATGCGGAAAATAATCTTGATAACCAGCCAAAACAAGAATTATTACAAACTCTTGAAAAAGAAGAGACAGAAGAGGCCAATATCCAAGTAGGGCTTTCTTTTTTTGGCACAAGAACAGTTGAAGCAGTGTACAAGCACTCTGAAATCAAGGAAAAACAAGAGCTTACCTATATCATGATTAAATCTGACGGCCTGGATTTGATATCTTACTGGAATCGCGACAACGACAGGCCTGTATTAAAAAGCCTGCTTGTCCCAAAAGAGAAGCTTGATGGGGAGAAACTTGAGAATATTGTGCAAGAGATTATTATGGAAGGGCAGCCGAGCACACTAAACAATGCAGACAAAACATTCTATAACATCAATGGCAAGGATGTTGACAAAGATATTATGAATAGAATATACAATATGCAGGGCAGGATTGCTGAAAATTTTGCATATATGCAAGAAAATGCTGTTATAACAGAAGATGGCAGCATTGGATTCCCGCTTACAGAAGAGCTTAAAAAACAACTGGAAGAAGAGGATACATATTTTGATGGGATTATGAATGAAATAAACAAAGAGATAATAACGCCAAAGCACAAAAAGTAATTTTGCTATTTTCTTGCGATAGGCTTATAAGTTTTTATGCATCTTATTTTAGAAATGAAAGAGATGCTGTCTGCTTTGGCCTTGATTCTTGCTTTAGATGAAAAAGCAGCAGGGCAGGAAAAAAACATCAATGACCTTGATAACCAAATGAAGCAGGGCACGGAAGAGATGCTAAAAGAGGAATTCAAAATAAAAGTTGATCCAATGACCTCTTTCTTTGGCACAAAAGAAGTTAGAATATTCTACAAGCACACAATAGCCCCAGATGAAGAGCAGTTTACATATATCATCATCAATGAATCAAAGAGGCTGGAATTGATTACAGCATGGCACAGGCATTTTGAATATGGGTCTGAGCTGAAAAGGATGCTTGTCCCAAGGGAAGAGATTGCTGGAGAAAAATTAGAAGGCATAATAAAACAGGCAGCAGATGGCAATGCAAACAAGATATTTGACAGCAACTGGAGCAGTTTTTACTACATCGGAGACGGCGATGTCTGCGATGTTCCGATGAAACAGCTGTACATAATGCAGGAAAGGATTGGAAAAAATTACAAATACCTCAAAAAACATGGGGTGCAAATAGACAAAGGAATGGTATTGGCGCCAAATGAAGAGCTCAAAGCACGATTAATCGAGGAAGATGAATATTTCAATGCGCTTATGAAATTGATAGATGAAAAGGCAGTAACGCCAAAGTACAAAAAAGAGAAGCAAGATTAATAAACAAATTCATTTATTCTAATTATGATGAAAATATTGCTTATTGTGCTTGATGGTGTTGCTGACAGGCCCTGCAAGATTCTTGGAAACAAAACACCATTGGAAGCTGCCAAGAAAAAAAACATGGATTTTATGGCCAGGATGGGGCTGCTTTACTCAATGAATGTAATTGATGAAAAGACAGCGCCAGAATCAGACCAGGGAACACTGGCCATTTTTGGGCATGATGTTAAAATGGTTTACACTGGCAGAGGGATATTAGAGGCTTACGGGGATGATGTAAAATTCAAAAAAAAATCTGTTGTTGTCAGGTGCAATTTTGCTTCCCTCATCAATGATAAGATACACCACAACAGAGTAAAGGATGTAGAAGCGATGCCAGGCAATAAGGAAGTAAAACTAATAGAAGGCATAAAAATGAAAGATGTCATGTTCAAAAGAACAGTGGGCTACAGGGGGGTGTTGATGATAAACAAGAGCCTATCGCCAAGAGTAACCAATTCCCATCCAGGATATAAGGTAACAAAAAACTTCATGACAACTGCGTTGCCGGTAAAGAATCAAATGCTGAAAGAAAAAAAAGTAATGCCATTGGAAAAAAAAGCAGAAGAGACAGCAAGAATAATCAATGAATTTATAAAAAAAGCAAAAAAACTATTAAAAAATAAGACAATACTGACAAGGGGGGCAAGCAACAAGCTGCCAAAGCTGAAAAGAATGAAAGGCTGGGCAATAATGGCAGACATGCCTGTTGAAAAGGCCATTGGAAGATTATCCAAAATGAAGATTGTTAAAAAGCCGAAAAACCTGAAAAAACTGGCAGCACTTGCAAGAAAGCTGATAAAAACAAATAATGTGTACGTTCAGATAAAAGGCCCTGATTCTTTCTCGCATAAGGGGGATGCAATTGGAAAAAAGAGAGCGATAGAGGCAATTGACAAAGATTTCATAGGCAGAATAAAAAACTTAAGAAATACTTCAGTGATCATAACAGCAGACCATGCAACTCCCTGTTCGTTGATGGCACATTCAAATGATGCAGTGCCAGCCTTGGTATACGGCCTTGGAAAAGAATATGCAAAGGAATTTTCAGAAAAAGAAGCAAGAAGAATAAATAAAAGGATTTATGGAGATAGCCTGCTAAGCACTGTAAACAAAAAAGCATAACAATAAGAATATAAAC
>CAZBFA010000052.1:0-2227 GCA_964491045.1 Candidatus Woesearchaeota archaeon | reverse complement strand
GGAGAATGAAATTCTCTTTATCAATTGGCACAGTATAAACAAGAAAGACATTAAATTTATACAAACACATAAGGGGTGAAAAAGGCATGGAAAAAAATGAGGCATTGTACATTTTTGGCGCAGTATTTTTGGTTGCAGCCATTGGTTTTTTAGCTTTGGGTTTTGACAATCCCAATATTAGCGGAGATGCCATAATCACAAACAGATGCTCCGATAGTGATGGTGGCAGAAGTTATTATGCAAAGGGGACTGTTGTAGTATCGGGTAGTGCGCCAAGCACAAATTCAGATAGCTGTGTCGGAACAATGAAGCTAAAAGAATATTTCTGCACCAGCAACAAGATGAGAAGTTCTACACTTTATACGTGCCCAAATGGATGCGCAAATGGGGCCTGCAAAAGGTAGATATAAAACATCTTTTTTCTTTTTACTGAAAGTATCAATAGCAACATACAAAACATTTTAAACTAGCATTAATTTCAATGCTCTTATGGCAGACTTGATAACTTATGAAATGCTTTACGAGATTCTGAGAGAAGAGAAAATAAAAAAAGATCTGGTGAAACTTGATGAAAACTTCTTCAAGAATGTCATAAATTACATAACTGAAAAGCAAAATGTCCTTGAAAGCCAGCAGAAAAAAGAAACTGTAAAAGTGAAAAAACAGCTGGAAAATATACAAAGAATACTAAGAGAGTTATATGAAAGAAGGGAAACAAAAATAATACAGCTTGCCTTGTTCCAGTCAAGAACAAACGAGGTCATTGACATGGCGCCAATGCTTGCCATAGAAAAGGGATTTTTCAATGATCTGCTTGCTTCTTTAAACTGCTACAGGTCCGCTATTTTGATAAATTTATTGGAAAACAAAGAGCCAAAACTAGAGGAAAAGCAAGAACCAAAAGGGTTAAAAAGCCAAAATGAGCAGGTTGGTGTAAAGCTTGTAAAGATATTAAATGCAGTGCCAAAATTCGTGGGAGATGATCTGCATGTTTACGGCCCATTTGAAGAGGAATACATAGCATCACTTCCAGTGATGGTTGCTGATGTGCTGGTGAAGAAAAACAAGGCAGAATATATCATATGAAGATACCAAAAATAATAAACAAGTACTGCAAGCATTGCAAGAAGCATACCGAGCACAGCGTAAGCCAGGCAAAAAAAAGAGAAAGGTCAAGCTTCAAGAAATATGCATTGGCCAGGCTGCAAAAAAGGTCATCCGGCGATGTCGGATATGGAAATAGCGGCAGATACTCAAGAAAGGCATTGTCAAAATTTAAGATGAGCGGAGCAAAATCATCAAAGAAGGTTGATTTAAGGTTTAAATGCAAAATATGCAGCAAAGTAACTGTGCAGAACCATGGATTCAGGACAAAAAAGCCAGTATTTGAATAAAATGAAAGAACTAATAAAAGAACCAACAAGCAAGTTCATAAAGCTAAGATGCCCTAAGTGCAAGAACGAGCAGCTTGTATTCGGGAAAACAGCAAGCAAGGTAAAATGCCTGGTTTGCGAAAAGATAATAGCAGAGCCAAGCGGCGGAAAAACAAGGGTAAAGGCCAGGATATTGGAGATATTAGGTTAAGCAAATAAAAATGTTCTATAAAAAGCAAGGATTGCCTGAAACAGACAGCTTAGTGGTATGCACTGTAAAAAAGATACTGCCAAATTCTGTTTTTGTGGATTTAGATGAGTACAGCAATGTCGAAGGAATGATATACATATCTGAAATATCCCCCGGCAGGATAAGAAACTTGAGGGATTTTGTGGTTGAAAACAAGAAGATAGTGTGCAAGGTCCTGAAAACTAACATGTCAACAAGGCAGGTTGACCTTTCACTAAGAAGAGTTAATCTTGCGCAAAAAAAGCAGAAAGATCTAGAATACAAGCAAGAGCAAAAGGCAGAAAAGATACTTGAAAATCTTGCAAGAGAGCTGAAAACAGAACTCAAAGAGGTTTACAGCAATGTCGGGAACCAGCTGCTTGAAAAGTATGGCTCATTGTACGAAGCATTCATAGAAATAGTGAACAAAAACAAGAATTTAAAAGAATTTAGCATCAAGGAAGATTACAGAAAAGCCTTGCTTGACCTGATAAAAGAAAAGATAAAGCCTGCTGAGGTTTCAATAGCCGGAACATTAATGATAACCTGTGCAAAGCCAAACGGGGTAACAATAATAAAAGATATCTTCAACAAGGTAAATGAGATCGCAGGGGCAAAAAAATAC
>CAZBFA010000051.1:0-5476 GCA_964491045.1 Candidatus Woesearchaeota archaeon | reverse complement strand
ATTATGGACCTGAATTAACATGATTCAAAAAACAATTCCTGCGACGCCGGGAGAGCTCAAGATAAGGCATGTTGGCATATTGGAAATGCCAGAGTTCTACAGGTGGCTGAAAAGATTGCTTGAATTCAAGGGTTACTGGGATCCTAGAAATGAAAAATTGTATTCAGAAACAATCATGCCCATTGGAAAGAAAATTGACATTCAATGGTCTTGCAAAAAAGAAGCGACAAAATACTTTATCAATCACATCGACATTACCTTTTTGTTTATTGGCATCAACAAGATAGAAATGCAGCAGGACGACAAAAAAATCAAGATTGAGAAAGGCGATTTTGAGATACGCATAAACGGATATCTGGAAAAAAAAGGCGAGGAGAATGTACTTTGGAAGCTATACGAAAAGGTTATATTGAAAAAGGGCGTAGAGGAATATTTAAATGACTTGAATGATACTGTAATATCATTGAATGATGAGATAAAGGCAATATTTAACCAATATATACAATAACAATGGCAGAAATTGACTATGTGTTCAAAGGCATTAAGGTTTCTGTAGACGGTGTTGTAAATGTCACAGCACTTTACAAGCTGCTTCGAAACTGGTTTGACAAGATGAAATATGATTTCTATGAAAAAGAGCATATTGAGAACATGAAGTCGGATGACATTAAAGACCTGAACATCAAAATGGCATCAGAAAAGCAAATTGATGATTACACAAAACTGCATATTGAGCTAAGAATGAAAGGCAAGGATCTGAAGCCAGTAATACATAGCAAGGAGCTTTGCGCTTCAGGCACAGTAAGCATCGGATTTGATGCCTTTATCGAAAATGATTATGAAGGCCGCTGGGACAGCCCATTCTTCCTAAAATTCTTCAGAACAGTTTACGACAAATATATCCTGAGCGAAAGGGAGCAAAGGAATATAGCAGAGCTCAAAGAAGAAGCAGAAGACATTATCAAAAAAACAAAGGCATTCCTTAAAGTTGAAGAATTCAAAAGATGATTTCAAAAACTAAGATAGCTGCAATTTCATTTTTTGTTGTGCTTGCAGACCAGCTAACAAAGCTTTATTTCAAATATAACAGTCTCAATCTAGGCATATTAAAGCTGAATTTTGTGAAGAATTATGGCGCTGCTTTTAGCATCTTGCAGGGCCAAAAGATTTTATTGATTGCAATTTCAATAGCCGCATTGATTTTGATTGCGTTTTACTTTAAAGAGCTTAAAGAAGAGAACATCCTGTTTTATGCGCTGATTTTCTTGCTTGCTGGAACCATTGGCAATTTGATTGACCGCTTGTTTCTTGGCTATGTTGTTGACTTCATTGACTTTGGCTTCTTTCCTGTTTTTAACATAGCAGACATGTCAAACAGCCTGGCTGCTTTTCTTATCTTGATATCTCTCATTAGAAAGAATAATTAATGTGCAGGGAGCTATAGCTCGTGAATAAGTATCATGGATTCAGCACTTGTTTTATGTGCCTGGTTGTCTTCCTGACTTCATTCAATGTCGATATTATGTCAGCCTCGATGTCATCAATAAGCTTGTCCACATCGTCTCTCAAAAGATACCTTTCCCGCTCAGAAACAACCATGCCAGATTCAATGAGCTTGTTTATGTGGTGCAACACAGTGGCTCTGCTTAAATTTGTGAAATCCGCTATATCCTCGCTTGACATTGGTTTGTGCTCTTTCAGCAAGGCCAGAAATATTCTATAGCAGCTCTTTTCCTTGTCCCTTTCTGAGAATAATCCAAGCGACCTTGAAACCCATTGCAGCTCATCATTAATATCCTGTTCTTTTGGCTTTCTTACCCTTACAACAGTTATTTTAATCATGGCCATGGATTTATTTAACTCAATTTTATATTTAAACCTTTTGTATATACTATACTATAGAAATATTTATAAATAAGTAGAGTTTAAGCCTACAAGTGAAATTTAAGGTCAACAAAAGATGAAAGACAAAAAAGCTGATGAAAAGCCAGAAAACAAGGACAAGCTAACTTTAGAGCTGGCAGATTACAAGGAGCACCTGCAAAGGCTTCAAGCCGAGTTTGACAATTATAGAAAAAGAATTGAAAAAGAAAAAGGAGAATACTGCAAATTTTCAAACTACGAGCTGATCTTGAAGCTATTGGCAATACTGGACAGCTTTGAGCTGGCATTGAAAAATACCAACAAAACAGAAGACTTCACCAAGGGCATTGAAATGATTTACAGCCAGCTTTATTCATTGCTTGAGAAGGTTTGAAAAAGATTGAAACATTGAACAAAAAATTTGACCCAAATTACCATGAAGTCCTGCTGATTGAAATTTCTGAAAAAGAGGACGGTGTAATACTAGAAGAGCTGCAAAAAGGATACCTGCTAAACAACAAGGTCTTGAGATATTCAAAGGTGAAAATCAGCAAAAGAATGGAGGAAAAATAAAATGGCAAAAGAAAAGATATTAGGGATAGATTTAGGCACAAGTAACAGCGCAGCATCAGTGATGCAGGCCGGAAAAGCAGTGATAGTTCCAAGCGCAGAGGGAGCTTCATTATATGGCAAGGCATTCCCGTCAGTTGTTGCATTCACAAGAGAAGGCCAGATGCTTGTTGGAGAGCCGGCAAAAAGGCAGGCAGTCTCAAATCCAGAAGGAACCATAACAGCTGCCAAGAGAAAGATGGGCACAAAGTTCAAGTACAATGTTCATGGCAAGGAGTACACGCCCCAGCAGATATCTGCTTACATTCTGCAGAAGATAAAGCATGATGCAGAGGAATTTGTTGGAGAAAAATTGACAAAGGCAGTCATAACAGTCCCTGCTTATTTCGATGATGACCAAAGGCAGGCCACAAAAGATGCAGGAGAGATAGCTGGGTTAGAAGTTGTAAGAATCGTAAATGAGCCGACAGCTGCATCTCTTGCTTATGGCATGGACAAGCAGGACAAGGAGCAAAAAATACTTGTGTTTGATTTCGGCGGCGGAACACTGGATGTCACGATAATGGAATTTGGCGATGGCGTTTTTGAAGTCAAGTCAACATCAGGAGACACGCAATTAGGCGGAACCGACATGGATGCTGCATTGGTAAATTTTATAGCAAAAGAATTTGAGAAAGAAACAGGCATCGACATCAATGAAGACCCGACAGCTGTCCAAAGAGTACGGGAAGCTGCAGAAAAAGCAAAAATAGAATTGTCCACAACAGTTGAAAGCGACATAAACCTGCCCTTCATATCAGCAACAGCAAAGGGGCCAAAGCACATTGCAATGAAAATAACACGGGCACAATTAGAAAAACTCATTGATCCAATAGTGCAAAGATGCAAGAAGCCATTGGAGCAGTCAATAAAAGACGCGAAACTAAAGAAAGAAGAGATAAATAAAATAATCTTGGTTGGCGGCCCAACAAGGATGCCAATTGTGCGAGACTTCGTCGAAAGCTACTTTAGCAAGAAAGCAGAACGCGGTGTTGACCCAATGGAATGCGTGGCTATGGGCGCGGCAATCCAGGCCGGAGTCTTGTCTGGAGAGGTAAAAGACATCCTGCTTTTGGATGTTACACCTCTAACATTAGGCATAGAAACCTTGGGCGGAGTAAGAACGCACTTGATAGAAAGAAACACCACAATACCAACAAAGAAAAGCCAGATTTTTTCAACAGCAGCAGACAATCAGACCTCGGTTGAAATAAATGTATTGCAAGGTGAAAGAGAAATGGCTGCAGACAACAAAAGCCTTGGCAGGTTCATGCTAGACGGCATACCGCCAGCTCCAAGAGGAATACCTCAGGTCGAAGTGACTTTTGACATTGATGCAAACGGCATAATACATGTTGCAGCAAAGGACTTGGCAACAAACAAGAAGCAGTCCATAAGCATAACAGCTTCCCAAAAGCTTTCAAAAGAAGATGTTGAGAAGATGAAGAAAGAGGCTGAGCAGCATGCGGAAGATGACAAGAAACGCAAGGAAGAAGTTGAAACAAGAAACAACGCAGATACCTTAGTGTATACAACAGAAAAAGTTCTTAAGGAGTATGAAAGCAAGATTGACAAGGAAACAAAGGAAAAAGTAGAAAAAGAAATTGCGGACTTGAAATCAGCCTTGGCAGAAAACAACTCTGAAAATATAAAGGCAAAGTTTGAAAGCCTGCAGAAAACGGCTCAGGAAATCGGCACAAAGATGTACCAGCAGATGGCAAAGGAAAAGTCGGCTTCAAAAGACGAGGCAAATGAAGAAAAAGCCGATGACAATGTTGTTGATGCAGATATTGTAGAGGACGAAGACAAAAAAGGCAAAAAGAAAGGCAAATAAAGCCTCTTTTTTCTTTTTGGCACATGGCAAAGAAGGATTATTACGAGATACTTGGGGTAAGCAAGAGCGCTGGCAAGGATGAAATTAAAAAGGCCTATAAGAAGCTGGCTGTAAAGTACCATCCTGATTCTTCTGGCGACAAGTCGACAGAGGAAAAGTTCAAGGAAATCTCCGAAGCATATGCTGTTCTTTCTGATGATGAAAAAAGAAAAACCTATGACTCATACGGCCATGCAGGCTTTGACCAGAGATACAGCAATGAAGACATATTCCGTGGCGTTGACTTCGAAAGCATATTCGAGGACATCTTTGGCGAGGAATCCCATTTTGGCGGCCCGTCCATATTTGACATGTTCTTTGGCAGGTCCAGAAGCAAAAAAGGCAGTGATCTTAAGTATAATCTTGCAATCAACTTTGAGGATGCTGTGAATGGCGCTGAAAAAACCATTGAAATTGAAAAAGAAACCCAATGCAGTGGCTGTGACGGCACTGGCGCAGAAGACGGAAATCTTGCAAAATGCCCAAGGTGCAATGGCTCAGGCAGATACACAAAAACCCAGAGAACTCCATTTGGCATATTTACTTCGTCAACAACCTGCAGCGAATGCAATGGCCAGGGAAAAATTCCAAAGCACCTGTGCAAAAAATGCGATGGCTACGGTGTTGTTGAAGAAGCTAAAAAGTTAAAAGTCAAGATACCGAAAGGCGTTGACAGCAGCCATGTCTTGAAGGTTCATGGCGAAGGCCAGGGCATTAAAAATGGCGAGCCCGGTGATTTATACATAGTAATTAATGTAAAGCCTCATGAATTCTTCAAGCGCGAAGGCAATGACATTTATGTTGACCTGCCAATAAGCTTCTCTCAAGCAGCTCTTGGGGATGAAATTGAAGTTCCAACGCTTGATGGAAATGCAAAAATAAAAATACCTCCTGGAACACAGACAGACACTACATTCAGGCTGAAAAACAAAGGAATATCAGACATACACAGCAATGACCAGGGTGACTTGTTTGCAAAAGTCATTGTAAAAATACCAACAGGCCTGAGCAAGAAGCAAAAAGATCTTCTGATAGAATTTGCAAGGGAAAGCAAGGAAAAATTAAGGTTTGAGGATGGATTTCTTAACAGGATTCTTGGAAGAAAGTAAAAAATTTAGTTCATATGAATAT
>CAZBFA010000050.1:0-5479 GCA_964491045.1 Candidatus Woesearchaeota archaeon | reverse complement strand
GTTGCTTTTCTTCTTGACCTTGAGTGTGTTATTGCCATATAGCAGATTTTTTGCAGATTTGGCTTTATAAATGTTATTAGTAAGCTTTAAATAAGGCCTTCTCATTAAAATCTGCATGGAATTTGAACGACCGCTGGATTTGCTGAACAATGCAAGAAATAAAAGAATAATTGTTGAGCTAAAAAATCAAAGGCAGTACATAGGAACCCTGAAAGCATTTGACATTCATCTTAATATAGTCCTTGAAAATGCTGAAGAGCATGTGGATGGAGAGCTAAGGAAAAAAATAGGAAACTCATTGATAAGGGGAGATACAATAATATACGTTTCTGTATCAAGTTAACGTCAAATGACAAAGGGCACTCATTCTATGGGCAAGAAAGCCGGGAAAAGCAAATATGTAATCAGATGCAGAAGGTGTGGCAAACGCTCATACCATGCAAGGAAAAAGAAATGCTCCTCATGCGGCTTTGGTTCTACTAAAAAACTCAGAAGATACAGCTGGATGAAAAAGAAAGTTCTTCGGGGATAAAGAATTATCAAAAATTCTAGAAAGCTATTGATGCACTTCATCTCAAAGCTAATGTGGTAAGTTTTCTTGTCAGGAAGACATAACCATAATTAAGGTTATATTTAAAGCTATGCTGATAAAGGACCTTAAACCAACATTTCTGATTTCTGCCTGAATTAAGCTTGAACCAATTCTGCAGTGCCATTTGTCTAAGAAACTTATTTAAACTGCCAAATTTATTTTTGCCTTATGCGGGGATGCCGGAGCGGCCAAACGGACCAGGCTTAGGGCGTTTATGTAAGAAACCTGGTGGCTTAGTGCCTACGCAGGTTCAAATCCTGTTCCCCGCAAATTCTTCAACATCTCCTGTACCTTACCCTCTACAAGTTAAATTATAAAAGTAAAGGGTAATTATAGGAAGGCACTCCAATAATACTTGCCCATTTCATCAGCAACGAACTGTACTAAATGCAAATAACTTTTCCTATCCGAAGAATTTAGATCAATCCTATCTGCTTCTTTAAGCGAATTTAAGTAATCATTTCTTTCTTTTTTGGATATTATCAATGGGGGGTGCTCATTTCTCATGAGGATAAAATTTAACAGCATTCTGCCCGTCCTCCCATTGCCATCCATAAATGGATGTATCTTTTCAAATTTATGATGGAATATTGTTGCAAGAACAAGAGGATGTAAACTTTTCTTGTTTAGATTATACCACTTCAATAATATATCCATATCTATTTTAACATATGGGGCGGGTGTTGCTTTAAAGCCCGCTTGGATAACTCTTACATCATGCAGCCTATAACCAATTCTGCTGTCAATATTTGCCATTAACTTTGTGTGTACTTTTATCATTAAATCATGGCTAATATCCTCATTTGAATTAAAAAGGTCATTAAATACAATCTCTGTATTTTGAAGGTCATAAATTTCTCTAAGTGTTCGGTCTTTTGGTGTTAAACCTTCCATTAAGAGATTTTTTGCTTCTTTAAGAGTTATTGTATTGCCTTCTATAGAGGCCGTATTATATGCAAATTCTATTATGAAATGTTTTAATATTTCTTTTTTTGTCAAAGCATTTTGTTTTTTGAAAACAGCATTGTAATGCAGCTTGCAAGCTTCAACCCCATACAGCTTATCAGCAAGGAATTCATCTTTTCTTAATTTTAGAGATTTGACTTTTTCTAAATAATAGTTTGAATCAACGAAATTATGGATTGTTTTGTAGGCCTTTCTTATGTCTTCCTTGTATTTTTTAAGTTTTGCAAGCGATATTTTGACCTCTTCTATGCTATTGCCCAGATAAGAAACATCTTTCACTATTATTTTATCTCCTTTCCGTTCAGAAGCCCTTAGATAGTAATACGGCTTATTTCCTATGATCTTTCTGTAAATATAAACCATGCATTTGCAAAGGGCAGGCCATTTATAAGCTTTACCCTCTACAACATAGTATTAATTTACAAAGGGTAAGAATTGTGCCTACACAGGTTCAAATCCTGTTCCCCGCAATATTTATATACAAATGAATATACACTCTTTTATGGCATCACGAAGCAGCTATGACAGTGTCATTTCTGAATATGACGGGGCTGCAAAAAGGCTCCAGGAAGACTTGAAAAGCCTTGACGCTAAGGCCAGCAGCAAAGTTGTTGAGCTGACAGAGTATAAAAAAAAGCTTAACCTGACGCACACGCATTACAGCACTCTTATCGACATTGTTGAGCAGCTTAAAGATAAGCATGCAAAGGAAAAAGATGAAAACAAGAAAGAAAAGCTTGAAAAAGAAATTAAGTATGTTCTGCAAGACTTTAAAGACATCATAGCACGATATGGAAAAACCCTTGAACGGGTTGAAAAGAGGGGAGTCAAGCTTGGCTTGACAGAATTAAAAAGAGAAGAAGCAAAGGTTGAAGACCTTGAGGCAAAACTGGGGCAGGCAGCAGCAATCTTCTTGCTAGTTTCAGCAAGTGGGAGCTTTGGCTATGCACTGGCAAATACAATATCAAATGCCAACAACATAACTGGAGCAACAATTGGGATTTTAGGCGCAACCGGCGGCGCTTCTTTATTGCTCAGCACAATCACTCTGATTTTGGTGGTGCTTCTTGTCAGTCCATCAGATGCAGGCAAAGGCCTGTTTAAGAAAAAAAATAATATTTCAGAATTCATATAGTTAAAGCCAAGAATCAAGCATAAGCAACTTGCTCTTTATCTATCTCAGGCAAAATGTTCTTTTTTGCTAAAATCCAATCAAGCTTGATTAGATTCTTGACAAGAATGTTATCCATGTTCAGCTTATAATAATCAGATTTTCCTATTTTTCTGGTTTTATGAACAATGCCATTTTTAATAAAACTATCAAAGAACAATTTTATGGAGTTGTAACTGACATTGCTTTCCCGCGCTATCTCCGTTATAGGAAAATCAAAAAAATGATTGTCAATAAGAAAATCTATGACCCTTAATTGGGGCGTGTCTCCAAATTGCTTCAAAAATAATGACTTGTTTTCTTTTGCTTTCATTTTATGTAAGGTGTATTTTTTAAATTTTATTTAGATTTATTATAAAAATGCTAATATTTAAATCTTTCTATAAGAGAAAATAAACTATCAAAGATAGAAACATTTATAATCCGCAGCAATTATGTAAAAATATGCCAGCAGATTCAGAAAAGGCGCAGATAATGTTTAAATTAACAAGAAAGGGCAATTGGGGCAGTTGTTATGACAGATTAGAGCACTTTAAGAGGTTTGCAAGTTTAGACCAGTCAGTTAAAGAAATTTCCAGAATTGGCTGGCTTCTAATACATAAAAAGGGAAAATTTACTGGGATATCCCTAAATCCGCAATTTAAAAAAGAGATTATAGAATTTATAGAAAAAGAAATGCCTCATCTGAAAGGCGTAATCAAATAATCCTTGTGCAAATTTTTAAGCGCGATTTCATTGATTTTGGTGGTGCTTCTTGTCAGTCCATCAGATGGCGGCATGAAAGGATTGTTCAAGAAGAAATAAGAATTATTGCTATTTTTTTGCATCCATTGTGTCTTTCAAATTTTTTAGTGAATCATAAATCGCATTAACTTTTTCAACATATTCATCATCACCGCCGCATCCAAAGCCATTATAAGCGCGCAATGCAGCATCCCACCCATTGTAAGGCCCTGCTTCTTGTAAGCCATTGCATGATTTTATCACATTATGAACATCTTTATATTTATTATAATTATTTACCAAAATATCAATACCTTTTTTAATATTTGTCCCTGGATCCATCCAATTTTTTCCTTCTTTCCATACATCAGTATTTATCTGCATCAAGCCAATATCTTTCGCATTATCGCCCGGTTTACTATTTTTACAGTCCGATTCTTGCATCATGACTGCTAACACTAAAAGAGGGTCTATTGCATCTCCAGAATACTGAAGTATCAATTGGGCGTAATTGTTGCAATTATCGCCACAATCGCAGGTCTTTAGAACAGTATTGTCACCAACCCTAATATTGTATCCCTGCTTATTTTGCATCAGTTTAACCATTGTTTCAGCAGCAACTTTAGTTATTTGGGGAGCAGGTACAGCAGCAGGCACGTTTGTTTCTTCCGTTTTCTTTTCTGCTGATGGTGCTGTTTCTTTTGTTTCTTGTGTTGCACTTGTTTCTTCTGGCGGAGATGCTTTATTTCCTGTGCTAACTGTCGAAGTCAAAATTGTATATATCAAATAATAAGTCTCTCCAATGTTGAACTGCGCTTCCGCCCCAATAACTGCATCATCAGACAAACGCGCTATTCTTTGGTATAACTGCACAGCTTCATTGCACTTGGCAATATTTCTTTGCTCTTTTTCTTTTATCTTTTCTCCCTCACACTCGCTTCTTGCTTGAAGAGCAGCTGCATCATAAAAAGATATGTCTTGCCCGCCAGCAAGTTTTTGCTTGTAATAATCTTCTTTTCCAAGCTCATCTTTTATTTCGCCAAGGGTTTTGTCTGTTTCAGCCAGCATTTCCTTGTCATTGATAAGATTTTTCAAGACAGGCGAGTATAGATAGCAGACGCCCAAATCACGGCCTCTTTCATCAGCCCCGCAAGTGCCGACAGGCCTCCAGTCATCTCTTTCAGGATTTGCAACATCCGGATCAAATCCAGCACATTTTCTTATCACCCCAGTCTGAGTTAACCCAGTTGAAACAGATCCAACTCCAGCCCTTGCCAAACTTGCGCTTCCTTTCAAACTTCCCTCTGAATAAGACAAATCAGTCAACCTGCCTGATTCAGGAACGCATTCCTTCTCGCTGGTTATTTTTTTCTTGGCTTCATTTGCAACAAAAGCGTCATTTAGGTAGTTTAATCCAAAGTCGCTTGTCACCTTGCCAAATCCGCATTCGCTTATCCTTCCGTATCTTTGCGTTTCAATGTCAACGCACAATTCATTGTATCCAGAGGTATATTCACGGTCAATATTCTCGTCTGCAAACTGCCCTTTAGCAAGCCTGTTTCCCCTTGCTATGAATTGAGGCCTCAAAAGCATTCCGCCAGCTTCATCAACACCCCTTAGATAAACACTGTATGAAATGTCTTCATTCTCGCCAGCATATATATGGTAGTAAACGCTGTATATTGATGTTGGAATTCTTGCAATGTCCTGATATGGAACTGCATCAAAGAATGCTATGAACTGCGGCGGGCTCTCTGGCTTCTGAACCTGGCTGAAAAAGTCGCCTGCATTTGGCATCTTTCCATATATTGCAGTCTTGCACAGCTCCCCGCCCAATTCGGCCAGAGTATCAACCTTGTAAGAGGCAAACACATTGCTGGCATAATTCTGGGTGAAGTACTTCAATGAGCTTTCTGAATTGTCAAAACTCTGCCTGAATGAGCTGTATTCAGAACCGCTGCCTGCAGCAAACAATTTTTCAGCTATCAGGCTTATTATTCCGCCCTTTACATTGAATATTGCCATGC
>CAZBFA010000049.1:1385-5619 GCA_964491045.1 Candidatus Woesearchaeota archaeon | reverse complement strand
AATTAAGGTTTGAGGATGGATTTCTTAACAGGATTCTTGGAAGAAAGTAAAAAAGTTAGTTCATATGAATATTATCATGATGATCAAAATCTGAAAAGAAAATAAGATTTTTTATTTTATCAAATTTAAAGGTAACATCCTCTCCGCACTAAAAAATATAAACTGAAAGAATTATTCCTTTGAAAGAGGCGCCCAGCCACTTCTTCTTTTGCCATGCACCAATTTCTTTTTGCTGACTAATTCTGTTTCTTCATATCCCCATAATCGCAAACCGTGGTCTCCTTCTTGGATTTTTTTATACAAATCCGGACTTGCATAAACTATTCCTGGTTCACCAGCAGGCCTTGAATATTCATCTGGAACCTCCTTTGGCATGCGATCCCAATATTTTTCTAGAAATACCTTAAAGTCCTCTTTTGTCAGGTGCAAGGAAATTCCATCTGGCCTTGTTCCCCATCCTCTTTCAGATTCTTCCCAGCTCACATAAACTACTTCTTCTAATTGCAGTTTATCTACCATAAGCATGCAAAGTAAAACCGATATTTATAAATGTTTCTTCATTTAAAGTTAGTGCTAAACTAATTGATTCTAGTCATTCTTAGAAATAATCATCGTTCTTATTTAAGTGAGTACCAGAACTATCAGAAAAGCCAAAATCAATCACAATCTATAAATACAATAACACCCAACAGCTTAATATGAAATTCAAGAAAGAAGACCTTGGAAAAAGGATATTGCTTGAATTAGATCCTGAAAAAGATGACCTGGCAAGAAAGATTGGAGCATCCAAAGTTGAAGTGTCTGGAACCCTGATAAGCATAACTAACAAATATATACAAATTTACACAGAGCCAATAAAACTAAAATCATCCACTCCCGGAGTGCGCGACATAGAAGTAAGGCCAAGCAAAATAAAGCAGATTGAATATTCATCCATAAAGCAGTACAGATTTTTATAAATCTCCAGCCAAAAACAATAATAATCTATGGTTTTTAGAAAATAATGGTGCAACATGAAAACCATGCAAGAAATCTACAAAATCCTCTTAAAAGAATATTGCCCGCAAGGCTGGTGGCCTATTGCAACATTAGCAAACAAAACAGGCTTTGATGAAAGAGGTTATCATAAAGGCAATCATGATTATCCGAAAACAGAGCAGCAGATATTTGAAATCTGCTTGGGCGCTATATTAACCCAAAATACATCATGGAAAAATGTTGAAAAAGCAATTCTAAACCTCAAAAATAATAAACTGCTCAGCATTAATGCTCTCAGGGAGATAGACATCAAAAATCTAGCGCAGATCATAAAAAGTTCAGGCTATCACAACCAAAAAGCAAGAAAAATAAAAGAATTTGTCAAATTCCTGGATTCAAAAAAAGAAATAAACCGTGAAAACCTGCTTTTGGTTTGGGGCATTGGCAAGGAAACAGCTGATTCCATATTATTATACGCCAAAAGCCAGCCAATATTTGTCATCGATGCATACACAATAAGGATATTCTCCAGGTTATTCAAAAAGGACTTTGATTATGACACGTTGCAAGAATTATTCATGAAGAGCCTAAAGAAAGAAGCATCTATTTTCAACGAATACCACGCGCTGCTTGTCGAGCACGCTAAAACAACTTGCAAAACTAAGCCAGACTGTCCTGCCTGCTGCCTGAAGAAAAGTTGTAAATTCTTCTCTCCCTTGGAATAGAATTCATGAGCAGATTTTCTTTAACCTTGCCACATCCAAAAAAATCGTTGTTGTGCTTTATTATCACAAAGCTATCTTCACAATCAACAGGGACATCATAGCCGGCAATCCATTTTTTGATGTTTTCAATCTCAAGCTCGGCTACATTCTTGGTCGCATAACTTCCTACCAGCTGTGACCCTTCAATGCTTAATTTCAGGCCCCCATCAACAATCCGCGCAAAAAACAGCCCAAAATTGTGTATTCTTTCCGTGCTAAGCTGCTTGAAATCATTGCTTGCCAAAAACAGCTTGTCATTCACTCTGACAAATATGTAATCCAAAGCAATTTCTTTTATGCCATAATTCTCCTTTACTCCGTTAATTATCTTTCTGGATTCTTTCGCGTTTAGCATGGTATACCTGCCTTCCATGCAATAACAAAAATCAATGTTATATATAAGCCTATTTCAAACCAAAACGCCAAAAAGAAACATTTAAAAATGGCATAGGAAAGTTTATTCAGCATGGCAGAAGAAAAGATGATTGACAAGGTCACGCGCCTTATGAAGCAGCAGGATAAAATCAGAAATATTGCAATCTGCGCGCATATTGACCATGGGAAGTGCATAGATGGCAATTCTAGGCTATTATTGAATGATGGAAGAGTAATTTCTGCTAAAGACTTATTTGCTTATGCTGAAAGCAACGGCGTCAAATTTGATGAAAATCAAGAGCATACAATATATGATGTTTCTAGCATGAACTTGAAAGTTTCTTCATTGAATAGAAGCACAGGCAAAGTAGAAATAAAGCCAATAAGCCTGGCATGGAAATTGAATGGGGGTGATTTAGTCCAAGTAAAACTGCGAAATGGCTTTAGCATATCAACGACACCAGAGCATAAATTTATTGTCTTAGACAATTTTGATTTTGTTGAAAAGGAAGCATGCGAAATAAAATTAGGCGACATGGTTGCATGTTTAAAAAATTTTGATAGAATTTCATCCAATAATACAATTTTCGAACAAAGGTGTTCTAATAAAATTTTAGTTGCAAATGATGGCAGTTCCAGGGCTGAATCTTCAATTTATAGCATCCCACAAAAATTACTTGATAAAAATTTAGCGTTTGTTAGTGTATGTTCCATAGAATTAATTGAGGATGAAAAATTTGTCTATGATTTTACAGTTCCAGACAACCATAACTTTGTTGCAGAAGGCATGTTTATACACAATACAACATTTTCTGACAATCTTTTGCTTGGGGCCGGAATGCTTTCAGAGGAAACAGCAGGAAAGCAGCTGGCATTAGACTTCCGAGCAGACGAGCAGGCAAGAGGCATTACAATAGATGCGGCAAATGTTTCAATGGTTCACAGCAGCGACGGTGAGGAATATCTTGTCAACTTGATTGACACGCCAGGCCATGTTGATTTTGGCGGTGATGTAACTAGAGCAATGCGTGCAGTAGATGGCGCTATTGTTTTATGCGATGCTGTTGAAGGGATAATGCCTCAAACAGAAACAGTGTTAAGGCAAGCATTAAGGGAATTAGTAAAACCAATCCTGTTTATAAACAAAGTTGACAGATTAATCAGGGAAATAAAATTAACCCCGGAATCCATGCAAGAGCGTTTTATCAAGATAATAACAAATGTCAACAAGCTCATTGAAGGAATAGCGCCAGAAGGCTACAAGCAAAAATGGCAGGTCAATGTCCAGGAAGGCAGTGTTTGCTTTGGCTCTGCAGTTCACAAATGGGCTGTAAGCCTCCCTTATATGAAGAAAAACAACATCAGCTTCAAGGATATCATTGATGCATACCAGAAAGATGCATATGCAGAGCTTGCAAAAAACGCGCCATTGCACAAGGTTGTTTTAAATGCAGTTGTAGCTCATCATCCAACCCCTACAGAAGCGCAAAAATACAGAATTCCAAGAATCTGGCATGGAGATCTGGAAAGCACAGAAGGAAAATCATTGACATCATGTGATGCAAATGGCCCAGTCGGATTCATAGTCACTAAAATTGTAATTGACAAGCATGCCGGAGAGGTTGCAGCTGGCCGTTTATTTTCAGGCACAATAAAACAAGGCCAGGAAGTTTACCTGAACATGGCAAAAAAAACCGTGAGGGTCCAGCAGGTTTCTGTTTACAAAGGCGCTCAAAGAATCCAAGTTGATGAAGCCCCCCCAGGAAACATTATTGGCGTTGTCGGCTTGAAAGACACATTTGCAGGCGAGACAATTTCCTCTGAAAAGATGGAGCCATTTGAAGCCATAAAGCATATTTTTGAGCCGGTTGTCACAAAATCAATAGAGGCAAAATCACCAGCAGACCTTCCAAAGCTTGTCGAAGTATTAAAGCAGGTAAGCAAGGAGGACCCATCAATAACAATAAAGATAAATGAAGAAACCGGTGAAAACCTTATGTCTGGCATGGGCGAGCTGCATTTAGAAATCATAGAAAACAGGATAAAGACTGAAAAAGGCCTTGCTGTTGTAACCGGAAATCCAATTGTTGTTTACCGTGAAAGCATCCAAAAAACAT
>CAZBFA010000049.1:0-1349 GCA_964491045.1 Candidatus Woesearchaeota archaeon | reverse complement strand
GCAGAAACAGAGGGAAAATCACCAAACAAGCACAACAAATTCTATTTTATTGTTGAGCCACTTGAAGATGAAATCTATCAGCTGATAAAAGCCAATGAAATACCTGAAGGAAGGGTAAAGAAAAAAGAGATGGACTGGTTCAAGAAGCTCGAAGCAATAGGCATGCCGACAAAAGAAATAAAAAAGATAAGGGATGTATTTTATGGCAATATCATTGTTGATGACACAAGAGGAATTGTCCAGATTGGAGAAGTAATAGAGCTTGTCTTGGATGGCTTTGAACAAGTAATGGAAGCAGGTGTTCTTGCAAGAGAGCCGTGCGCAAAAATGAAAGTAAGAATCACCGACATGAAGCTGCATGAAGATGCCATCCATAGGGGTCCTGCCCAGGTTCATCCCGCAGTAAGAGACGGCATCAGGGAGGCAATATTGACAGGAAAAGCATTGCTTTACGAGCCTGTTCAATTGCTGCAGATAGATGCACCAGCAAGTTATCTGGGGGATGTTTCAAAATTAATCCAAAACAAGAGAGGCCAGCTTTTAGAAGTCAACCAGGAAGGAGAATATGCAAGCATGAAATGCAAGCTGCCGGTGGCAGAAATGTTCGGATTGTCAAATGACCTGAGGTCAGCAACAGGCGGCCGTGGAAATTTCTTTGTCATAGACCAGGTTTATGAGAAGCTGCCAGAGCTTTTGCAGGATAAAGTAAGAAGGCAGATACGCGAAAGAAAGGGATTGAAGGAAGAAGCATAAAAAATCTGCTTTATGCAATTATCTAATAGAGATTATTTACAATTAATCATGATTTATAAGTATTTATCAAAATCTTCTTCTTTGATTTTTGCTAATTCCAATACGCCTTTCAATGTTCCTATCTTAAGCTCTTTATGGTTTGGAACAACAGTCCCAACAGCCCCATTAGGTGTTTCTTTTCGAAGAATTATATGGCTGCCATGCTGCCTTGCAATTTTAAATCCAAATTTGTTGCATAAGATCTTAACGCATTCTTTTCCAGAAATTTTCTTAAGCTTCAACCTCGGCTACCTCAAAAGTTGTTAATATCGGATGCGAGGGTATTTTTAATGGAAATTCTTCCAGATACAATGCTGTTGCTTCCTTGAGGTTTTCGATTGCCTCCTCTATAGTAGAACCCTGGCTAATCGTCCCTATTTCAGCGCACTTAGCAATATACATGTCTTCTTCTTTCTGGATAATGGCTGTAAAAGTTTTCATAATTCTTTACAGATTAAACTAGTTTTTAAGCTTTACTAACCCCGCATTTTTGTTTGATATTTTTGTCATAGACCAGGTTTATGAGAAGCTGCCAGAGCTTTTGCAGGATAAAGTAA
>CAZBFA010000048.1:5074-5726 GCA_964491045.1 Candidatus Woesearchaeota archaeon | reverse complement strand
ACTAAACTCCCATTAGGGGGTTCATATATAAAAATCAGAGGATTTGCTCATCGCCTAAATTGCAAAATTGGACTTTTTTGGGCTTAAATAATGCTAAAAGGCGATTCTATTCAATTTTTTTCTTGTAAAGCCTCATGACTAAAGAATTCATGACAACAGAAACCGAGCTGAATGCCATCGCTCCGCCGGCAATTATCGGATTTAGCAAGAACCCTGTGAATGGGTATAAAATGCCTGCAGCAACTGGTATGCCTAAGGCGTTATAGAAAAATGCCCAGAATAGATTCTGCTTTATCTTCTTCAAGGTATAACTGCTCAGGTCTATGGCTGTAACAACATCCCTTAAATCATTCTTTATCAGGACAACCTGGCCGGTTTCCAAAGCAACATCTGTCCCGGCGCCAATTGCAATTCCAACATCAGCCCTTGCCAAGGCAGGCGCATCATTTATGCCGTCTCCAATCATTGCAACAAACTTTCCCTCTTTCTGCAGCCTTGCTATCTCCTTTTCCTTGTCTTCAGGAAGAACTTCTGCCAGCGCATAATTAACGCCAACCTGCTTTGCAATTGCATTCGCTGTTCTTTTGTTGTCTCCGGTTATCATGATTACTTCCTTTCCCATTTCCTTCAATTTTTTGACAGCCTCTGCTGA
>CAZBFA010000048.1:0-5064 GCA_964491045.1 Candidatus Woesearchaeota archaeon | reverse complement strand
ATTTTTTCAATGTGTCGGCAACAGCAATCAATCCTATAATTTTCTTGTCAACAGCCAGTATCATCACTGTCTTGCCCTCATTCTCCAGCTTGCTTATCTTCTCTTCAATGTTCAAAAATTTTATTTTGTTTTGCTTCATCAAGTTCCTATTGCCAAAAAGAATCCTGTGCTTCATGTAGGTTACATTTATTCCATGGCCAGGAACTGCCTTGAAAGTGGATGCAGCAGGAATATTGATTTTTAGTTCCTTGGCTTTGTTGATTATTGCCTCAGCCAAAGGATGCTCAGATCTTTTTTCAGATATTGCAGCATATTTCAAAAGTTCTTTCTCATTGGCTTTGTTAACTGCAACGATGTCAGTGACAATAGGCTTTCCTTCTGTCAGTGTTCCGGTCTTGTCAAAAACTATTGTTGTTAATTTATGCGCATTTTCAAGAGCTTCGGCGCTTTTTATCAATATCCCATTTTCTGCAGCCTTGCCAGTTCCAACCATTATTGCTGTTGGCGTAGCCAATCCCAAGGCGCATGGGCAGGCTATGATCAGGACAGCAATGAAAATGCTCAAAGAAAAAACAAATTGCGATTCCAAACCAAACAAGCTTGAGCCAATAAAATACCAGAATAAAAATGATGCTAAAGCGATAATTATCACAACAGGAACAAAATAAGCGCTAACCTTGTCAGCCAGCCTTTGAATTGGCGCTTTGCTTCCTTGCGCTTCCTCAACCAGTTGTATTATCTGGTTTAACACAGTGTCTTTTCCAATATTGGTTGCCTTAAATCGAAATGAGCCGTGCTTGTTTATTGTAGCCCCAATAACTTTGTCTCCTTTCTTTTTTTCAACAGGTATGCTCTCCCCGGTTATCATGGACTCATCAACAGAAGACAATCCATCTATGACAATGCCGTCAACAGGTATCTTTTGCCCGGGCTTTACTATCACTATGTCGCCAGCAGCAACCTCGCTGATTGGTATCTGCATCTCTTTTCCTTTTCTGACAACAATTGCTGTTTTTGGCTGCAATCCTATAAGTTTTTTTATGGCCTCTGATGCCTTTCCTTTCATCAATGCTTCAAGCAGCTTGCCAAGAAGTATCAATGTAATAATCACCCCTGAAGCATCATAATAGACTTCCCCAACAAACGTGCCCGGGAAGAAAGTGACAGCAGCGCTGTAAATGAACGCAGCAGAAGTTCCAACAGCTATCAATGTGTCCATGGTTGCTGTCCTTGCTTTTAAGGCAACAACCATTCCGCCATAAAACCGCCTTCCTGCATAAATCTGAACAGGCGCTGTCAAAGCAAACAAGATATAATGAAGAGCTTGCTTTGAAAAAGGCAGCAATGCCAAATATTTGGGCACATAAAGCGGAAGCGACAGTATGAATAATGGTATTGTAAAAGCCAACGCAAGAATAAAGTCATTTCTCCAGTTTTTTATCTCCCTCTGCCTTGCTTCCCTTTCCTTGTCAATAACTGACAGCTCTCCTGTTTCTTCTACTGCCTCATAGCCGGCCTTTTTTATCTGCCTTGCTATCTTCTCAAAATTCAGCTTTGTTGTGTCATACTTGATTATTGCTTTCTCATTTTGATAAAGCTCTTTTGAAGCAACACCTTTCAATGTTTTCAAAGCGCTGTCAATAGTTGAAACACAATGAGGATTGTCCATGCCTATGACGCGCAGCTTGATTTCTGCTATATGGTCTTTTGTTTCCGGCTGTTTTACAGCAACATTTTCATTCAGCGCCTCATATCCGCTTTTTCTTACAACCTCTTCAAGTCTTGCCTCATTAGTCAGATTTTCATCATACTCTACATTTGCCTTTTCAGAAGCGAAATTGACATTTGCATCCTTAACGCCCTTTGCTGCTTTCAGCGATTTTTCTATTGTATTGGCGCAGCTCGCGCAGTGCATTCCGAAAATTGAAAATCTTGCTTTTTTTATTTTTACCATCCCTTATCTCTATTTCAGTGCAAAAGCATATTTTTAAATTCTTCTTTTCTATAAGCATGAACTATTGAATTAACGTATGCTGTCATAGCCGCCTTTCACCCCATTTTTGGAAAATACTATCTGCCACACCTGATTTTTTCTTGATCTGAACGAGCCCGCGCAAGAAAGCAGGTAATATTCCCACATGCGGTAAAACCTATCATCATAATCATCTTTGATTTGCTGCCAGTTTTTTGCGAAATTCCTGTGCCAAGCCATTAAAGTTTTGTCATAATCAGCCCCGAAGCTGTGCCAATCTTCAAGCACAAACAATCCCTCGGCCGCAGAAGCAATCTGTCTTGCCGAAGGCAGCATGGAATTGGGAAAGATATACTTGTCAATCCATGGGTCTGTTGATATTACAGACTTATTCCCGCCGATTGTATGCAATAGGAATAGGCCAGCTGGCTTTAAGCAATTATCAACAACCTCCATATAAGGGCGATAATTTTTATACCCCGCGTGCTCAAACATCCCTATTGAAATTATCCTGTCAAACTTTTCTTTTAAATCTCTATAATCTTGCAATCTTATCTCTACAGGCAATCTCTTGCATATCCCTCGCGCAAATTTGGCTTGCTCTTTTGATATGGTTATGCCAACACATTTTACCTTATACTTTTCTGCAGCATATTTTACAAAACTTCCCCACCCGCACCCAATATCCAAAACCTTCATTCCTTTTTTTAGGCCTAATTTTTTGCAAACCAGGTCTAATTTTGCTTCCTGCGCCTTATCCAATGTTTTTGCATTTCTCCAATAACCGCAAGAATATGCCATCCTTTTGTCCAGCATTGCTTTGTACAGGTCATTTCCAAGATCATAGTGCTTCTTTCCAATTTCATATGCCCTTGATGCGCTTTGCATATTGACAAATTTTGCCTTTAATATGCCCCAAACTAAATCTTTGCCTTTTATTTTTTTATCTAAATTGGCTTGCAGGATTTTATTGAAGAGCTCATCTACTTGAGCGCAATCCCACCAGCCCTCTATGTAAGATTCTCCAAGGGCAAGAGAGCCCTTCGCCAAGAGTCTTGCATATAATTCAGGATTATGAACCTGAATATCCCATGGCCTGTTTCCATCAACTTGTATGTCTGCCTCAGCAAGGTAATGTTGAATTATCTTTTTTGCATCCATCTTTCTATATTATTTTAACCAAATTTATTCTATTTTTTTATTTGCGACCTTTCTACCTTATCCATCCTCTTTTTGCACAATGCCTGAAGCAGAGATTATACAAAACTGCAAACAAGGCGCCAAATGCCATTGATGCCAGCATTATGCTTATGAGCCCAATCAAAAATGCGCCAAAACCAAACTGCCCGCCATTTGATATTTTTACCAGGTCAATGCCATGGAACCAATAGCCAAAAAAGCCTACGGTTTTTTCAGGCCATAACCTCACGGCAGCAGCGCATAGGCTGTAAATCACGCCCGATGTCAATCCAAGGGCAAGAGCAGACGGCCACGGGCTCAATATCCTGTCTTTGCATTTGTCTTCCATTTTCATAGTACAACCTCCATTTTTTAAATTTAAGATCAGCAGCAGCCTCCGCCGCTTTTTCTTGGTCTTTTCATGTGCTCTTCTATTTCCAGTTCATACTTGCCAGCGTGCTCTTTACAGCAGAAATTCTTTGAATAAGTTCCAATGTAACCCGGAATCTTTACATCCCTCTTTACTTCTTTTCCTTTTTCTATCTTTGTCCTGCAGTATTCGCATTTCTTGGCAAACAAACCCATTTTTTATCCACCTATCAATATTTTGATATATCGAAATATTTAAATGTTTCGAATGCTCATTAATCAGCATGAAAATAAAAATCGAGAGCCTCGTGAAGTTCTATACTGTGCTGCTGCTCAGCGACAGGCCAAAGCATGGGTATGAGCTTATGAAAGAGCTTAAAGAGAAGCTGAACAGGAACATAGGGGCCAGCCAGGTGTACCCTTTTCTGAACGTGCTTGCAAAAAACAGGCTCATTGCAGTAAAAAAGCTTGGCACAAGGGAAAAAAAAGTTTACATGCTGACCAAAGAAGGAAAAAAATTTGTTGACAGTATATTGGGGAGATTTGGCGACCTGCTGCATATCGCCATCGAGCCAAAACTAACAACCTGCGCCCACTGCGGCTGCAAGGTATATGAAGGAGGGCACAAAGAAAAAATCAATGGCAAGGAACTTAAATTTTGCTGCCATCATTGCGCAATGTCTTTCAAAAGGCACGCAGCGCCGCATTGATCACTTCCATTCAAAAATTCTCTTCTCAACTTTCGGAATGCCGTCTATTCTTATTATGAATTCATTCATGATGCCGTCAACATTAAATATCAATTGCCCATTAACATGATGCCCGGACATTTGCGGCGCTGACAAGGGCTTAATCACTTTATCCGCATATTCTAATGTCGTTATCTGCTTTAAATCAAACTTGTCCAGTGCCACGGAATGCGTGTTTGCTGCAAGAGCAACAATCAATTTGCCATTATCAAAGCTTAATGGCGTGAGCTCCATCGAAGCATCGCCATCTCCTGTCGAGCCTGTCAAGATTGCAGGCATGTTCCAATTTTCTTTTTTTGCATCTGCAATACCAACATCCTGGCCATCATCAAAAAAAACAATCAAAGAATATGCCAACACCCCTGCAGCAAGAAACAAAAATATTGCAAACAATATCTTCTTGCTGTTTATGCTTGAATGCCTGCCATCAACTATTCCATGCGATTCACATTTTTGCTTTTTTGCCCTGTCTTTTGCATATAATACTATGCTAATTGCAGCTAACAACCCGCCAATTGCCCAAAAAAAGGGCAGATATGACTGTAATCCTTGAAATGGAACGCCCGCCACAATAAGCCCTGAATTTAATATTATCAGTTTGTGGGACATGCAGCGCTTTTTATAATGGATAAACAAGGTCAGCAAAAGAAAAGAAAATGCCAATATCCAAAAAGGCACAGCAACTTTTGTCAAAAATAAAAGAGGAAATCCAACAACAGTGACGCCGACAATGCTGAGCAATGCTATTATGCCAAGGCAGATATTATGGCAAACTTGCCAGGATCCAAGAACACT
>CAZBFA010000047.1:0-5726 GCA_964491045.1 Candidatus Woesearchaeota archaeon | reverse complement strand
TATTTGTAGCTGGTGCTGTACTCCCAGTTATATTGCCCTAAATTCTTCATTGTCACCTGAACAGCTTTTGTCTCTCCAGGTGCCATTGTAGAAGGCAAAGTATTGCTTATGCATTGCGCTTCATATGTTGCAGCCATTGCGCTGGCAGCAAAGATAAATAAAATCGCCAAGACCACCAATGCAAAATTAAGTTTATTTTTCATTTTTCTTCATTCATTGCGGACAGCATGAGCTGAATCCATCTCCATCCAAGTCAAAACCATCATCAATCAATCCATCACAATCATCATCTTTCCCATTGCATGTTTCAGCAACAGGGTTTATGGCGCCATTGCAATTTCCCCAAGCCCCCCATAACCAATTGCTTTGGCATGTTCTTGTTTGCGTTCCCTTCTGGCATTCACCAGTGTCAGTTCCGCATGCCTGGCTTTGTGTTTGTCCAGGCGTGCATGCCCCTTGAACTACAATGTTTTTACCGCATGTTGCGCCAAAAAAAGTGCTGTACCTTGCCATTCTCCACATGCTTGAATAGGTTCCTGGCGTTGACGGCGCTTTAATGTTGAATGCAAAGCCCTGCTCGTACCCCGGCTTTACGATTTTTTGACTTGGGTATATGTCATACACATTTATGCCCCAAATCATATTATTATTTGGATTGGCAGAGCGCAGCATGTAAATATTATCTATTGATCTCCACTGCTCTGTGCTGCCTGTATTTTTGACAGTTACAGTGACAAGTTTTGTTTCCCCAACAGTCATTGTAGAAGGCAGATTGTTGCTTATGCATTGCGCGTCATAAGATGCAAAGCCAGTCACTTTAATCGGATTTCTTAACAGGCTGAAAAGCTTGTCTAAATTGAATATTGAATTTCCGGTTATTGAAGCCATTCCCGAGTTTGATGCAGACAATAATCCAACAGCAAGAACTAGCAGTATTATTGCAGCTAGAAAAATCTTGTTCCTAACACCTCTTTTCTTGCTCATTTTTCAATGATTATTGTATAACAACCCCTTTATATAGTTTTTTTTGAAAATCACTGAAAATTACCTCACCAAAGCCTTTTTAAGAATATCTTTCTAATTTAATTCACCATGAAAATAACGCTCATCTCAACATCAACATTTCCGGCAGACCAGGGATTAAGAACAATATCTGCCTGCTTGAAAAGAGCCAATCATGAAGTCAAAATGATATTCTTGCCATATTCAGAAGACTATTCAAAACTTTATACAAAAGAAGTTTTAGACCAATTAATCATGAATTCAAAAGGCTCTTCATTAATAGGCATAAATGCATTGGCTTCAACAAGCAAGAGAGCAGAGCAGCTCATTCATCTGTTCGAGGCTCAAAATATGCCCGTTATATGGGGGGGCCCTCATCCAACTTTCTTCCCAGAAGAATGCTTCAAGTTATGCAACATGATCTGCATTGGCGAGGCAGAAGAAGCTTTCATTGAGCTCGCTGAAAACCTTGAAAAGAACCAGGACATAACAAGAATAAAAAATTTATGGATAAGAGAAAATGGAAAAGAATCTAAAAATCCAGTAAGGCCTGCTCCGAAAGGTCTGGACATTCTTGCCCATCCTGATTACGGCATTGAAAACCACATGATCCTTGAAAATAACAAACTGATCTCATTTGAGGAAAGGCATCTTGGGGGCATGATATTTTTCCAGACTCAAAGAGGCTGTCCCCTTGCATGTTCATATTGCACAAACCATATCTTGAGGGATTTATACAAGGAAAATTCATCAATATTGAGGTCTCATTCTGTTGATTATGTTATTGAGGAATTATCAAGATTAAAAAACAAGTTCAAGAGCATCCAGGTTTTTGACATAAGGGATGAAACTTTTTTAGTCCGCCCATTGCCATGGATAAAGGATTTTGCAGAAAGGTACAAAAAAGAAGTAGGCATCCGATTCAAATGCCTTGCTGAGCCAGCTTCAATGTCGGCAGAAGGCATAAGCGAAGAAAAAATAAGGCTTCTTGTTAATGCTGGCTTGACTGATATAATCATAGGCATCCAATCTGGCTCTGATAATATAAACTTCAATGTCTACAAAAGATTCATCACATCAAGCCAAGTTATAAAGTGCGCTGAAGTAGTCAATAAATTCAAGGATAAATTAACTGTCATGTATGATATAATGGCATCTAACCCTTATGAAGAAAAAGAAGATGTCCTTGCTTCTATAGATTTAATCAAGAAGCTGCCAAAGCCGTTTTATCTTTCAGTAAACAATCTAATATTCTTTGAAGGCACTCCGCTATACGAGAGGGCAATAAAAGACAACATAATCAAGGATGGAAAAGACTCTGCTTCAAACCTGAATTATTGGGATCGATGGCAGCATATAAGATTAAAAAAGAAAAATGCATATCTCAACCTGATACTTAACTTGATGCGCGGCAAGGTTACAGAAAGAAAATATGGGCTATTGCCTTCCAAATTGCTTGGGGCACTGACAACAGAAAAGGCTATAAACTTCAACCATAAGCACAAAGTGCTTACTGACATGGCCGGCAGATTTGTTCAGCTTGCAGATTATTCGAGAGAGAACATTGCAAAGCCAATGTACAGGTCAATGCCTGTTTCAATAAAGCTATGGTATGACAAGGTAAGGTACAAAGCATGAGAAAGAAGAAAGACATATTGATTATGAAGGTTGGTGCTCTTGGTGATGTATTAAGAACAACGCCCATTTTGCATAAATTTGAAGGTAATAATGTGACCTGGCTAACTTCTGAAAAAGCAAGGCCTTTGCTCAAGGGAAATCCACTAATAAGCAGAGTTTTGACTTTAGAATCCCCAAACCCAGACTTTTATGATTCTCATTATGAAATTGCCTTGAACATGGATGAAGATAAAAATTGCTGTTCCCTGTCATCCTTGATGCTGGCGCTTGGCATTGTTAAGCCAAATAATTTTTATGGCTATTTTTTCAGCAATGGAGTCATCAATTACAAAGGCAGAAACAAGCGATGGTTTGACATGGGTCTTAGCAGCAAGCTTGGAAGGGAAAAAGCAAATGAAATAAAGCTTCATAATGCAAAGTCATATGAAGAGCTTTTGTTTTCCATTCTTGGATATAAGTTTAATGGCGAGGAATACATACTAAATTACAAAGCAGAGACAGAGGAAAAGCTTGTCGGCATCCAAAATCCAGCTGAGCGTGATAGCAAATGGCCAATGAAACGGTGGAACCAATACGAAAAGCTGGAAGAAGAGCTGGCAAAAAAAGGATTTAGGGCAAAAAAACTTGAGCTTCATGACAAGCTTGAAGACCACATCAGGGATGTTGCATCCTGCCAGTATGTCATATGCGAAGATAGCCTGCCGATGCAGATTGCAATAGCCTTGAAAAAGCCGACAGTTGCGATTTTCACTTGCACTTCACCAATGGAGATTTATGGTTATGGCTTGGTGAGGAAAGTTGTCTCATTAAAATTGGCCAAATATTTTTACAGGCGTGATTTTGACCCGGATGCAGCAAGCACAATAAAACTAGAAATCGTTCTGGAGGCCTTTAACGATGCTGTCCATAATAATAACAGCCTACAAAGAGCCTGGTATTAGAAAGGCAGTAGATTCCATATTGAATCAAACTATTAAAGAGAGTTATGAACTGATTGTCTCGGCTCCTGATGAAGAAACAGCAAACATAATCAACGAATACAAAAAGAAGCATAAGAATGTAATCTATCACAAGGACGCTGGAAAAGGCAAGGTTCATGCTCTCAATGAAGTTTTCAAAATTTGCCATGGCAGAATTATTGTTCTTACAGATGGCGACGTTTATCTGGGAGGCAATTCAATAAATTTCATTGTTGCTGCTTTCAAGGACAAAAAAGTTGGCTGTGTTTCCGGAAAGCCAGTTACATTGAATACAAGAGACAGCATGCTTGGCTATTTTTCTCATTTGTTGTATGATGCTGCCCATAAAGTAAGGATTAATCCAATAACGCCAAATTTCCTGGAAGCCTCTGGTTATCTTTTTGCTTTTTTAAATAATGGAATAATAAAAGAACTGCCGCACGATGTTGCAGAGGATTCGATAACACCCTATTTATTTTACAGGCAAGGCTATTTCATAAAATATGTTCCTGAAGCAGTCGCCCATGTAAAAAATCCAATAAATGTTAAAGATTTCATAAAGCAGAGAAAAAGGACTTCTGCATCCCACAATAAACTCAGTTATTACGCCCCCGACATGCCAAGAGTTAAAACATTCTGGAATGAAATAAAAATAGGAACACTCTTTGCTTTGTCATACCCAAAAAACATAAGGGAGTTTATCTGGACCTTGGCACTTTTTGCTGTCCGCTTTTACATGTGGCTATCGCTTTTCATTAAAAATCTGAAGCCAAATGCAACAGTTTACAGGGATGATTGGGAGAGAATAGAGTCCACAAAATAAAACGAACAATTATATAGCTTTTGCTCATAATTTAGAAAATGGAAATACTGAAAAAATACAGTGCTGTTTCAAAGCTAATGCTGCTTATAATAATTATTCTTGGCATTTACATAAGATTCAGCAATTTTTCTGGCGAAGGCTATTGGAATGATGACATGACTACAATACCAACAGCATTGCTTTGGTTTTATGACCATTCGTATTATCCCGGGCTTGCTGGGCAAGGCGAGCCGGCATTGGGCAATTATTTTATTGGGCTTGGATGCATGCTTTCAGGCCAGGATTTTTCTGCAGTCACAAAAATACAGCCAATGTTTTATCCTGGGAGGCCCGCATTGATAGGCAAGGAAATGGCTGCTGCTGAAAGATACTGCCATTTGCCGATGTATGTTTTTGGCATGCTGTTCTTTATTGCCATGATCATACTTGCTATGTTGCTGCTTGATGAATATTCTTCAATATATGCAATTGCATTTTTTGCATTTTCATCATTCACATTGCAATTGTCAAGATGGATACATGTTGATACATTGGAGTATCTCTTTTTGGCAGCTGGCTTGATATTCCTTTGGAAGTTCTACTCATCAGACATCAATGCAAGGTATGAAAAGATATTTTTGCTTCTGTCTTCTTTATCATTTGGCTTTGCCCTGGCGACAAAACTGCCTGCAGGAATCTTCGTGGCTTTTTTTGCATACATTGTTCTGAAAAAATACAAGAATGAATCACTAAGCCTGCTGAAATCAATTTTAAAAAAACTTAATATCAATGCAAGCGAAAAGATGCACCATGAAGAAAATCCGTCTAATCTGATTAAATTGATATCCTACTCAATCTTAGCTTATGGTGCAGCAATTCTTGTGTCATTCGAATTTAAATTCAAAAATCTCCTGCTTGTTTTGGAAAAATACAGCTCAATCAATCCAGAGCACAGCTTTTTGGCATTTAACAGGCAGATTTTACTGGATGTTTACAATTTTTTGATAACATTGAACGCCATTGACACTATAATATTAGCCTTTTCTGTTTATATATCTATTAAATTGGCGTTCGGAAAAAAAGAAAAGAATGAAGAATTCATCTTTTCATTGTTTGTGTTGTTTCTATTAGCCATGATATTCTTTCCTGCAATGAACTATACAAGGGTTATCTACATTTTCATTCCAGCAATAATCTTTGTTATGGCCTTTGCATTTGCAGACAAGCCCTATTCAATATTTAGCATATTAAAGGTTAACAATAAAAAAGCAGTGTTCCTTGCGTTTATTTTGTTCTATATTGTGTTCTCATTTGCAACAGCTCTC
>CAZBFA010000046.1:4473-5734 GCA_964491045.1 Candidatus Woesearchaeota archaeon | reverse complement strand
GTTATTGTCATCAGCAGCTCTGGCAGGCCTTCAAGTGTTTTAGCTGAAACAGGCATTATCGCAATCTGTTTTGTGTAATCATCAACCCTGTCAAACCTCTCTGCTTTTATGTTCATATCAAAAAGCCTGCCTACTATTTCATAGAGTTTTGTGTCAAGCAATGTTTTTACATTGTCGCTTTGCGCGTCAATATTCTGCAATAAAGCAGCTTCTTTTTTTGATCTCCATCCACTGATTAAATCTATCTTGTTCAGCGCTATCACAAACGGAGTCTTGAAGTTCTTCAGTATTTCAATTGCCTCCAAAGTCTGCGGCTTTATTCCTTCATTTATATCAATGACCAATATTGCCAAGTCAGCTATGCTGCCACCCCTTTTTCTTAGATTGGTGAATGCTGCATGGCCGGGGGTGTCAATCAGCAATATCCCCGGTATTGTCAGCTCAATCTTCAGCTGTTTCAATAAACTGCCGCAAAAATTCTGTATGTTGCTTATTGCAATGGAATAAGCAGTTATTTTCTGTGTTATCAGCCCTGGCTCATGCGCAGTAATTGAAATGCCTTTTATCTTCTCAAGTATGCTGGACTTTCCGTGGTCTACATGGCCCACTAATGCTATTATTGGCTGCCTTATTGCTGTCATTTTGCTCACTTAACCTGATGCTTTTTTTAGATTTGCATTCAGCTCAAAAAGCAAGAGCAGGCTTTTTATAGTTATCTGCATACCCAATAACATGGTTTTGGACGACCTTATAGCCAGGCATTATGACAAGGATTATTTCGGCATTTCCATAGAAAAAATTGGCTCCATGTTAAATTATATCGGCCTTGAGAAAATAGGAAACAATATCAAAGACCATGGAATGCTTCATCAAAAGCTGATGCAGATGCACGAATACAGGATAAAAAAGATACTTAAGAAGCATGGCTTCAATGAGAGGCTTCTAAAAAAATATCTTGGCTGGGCATCCGGCACAATAATGCTGCAAAGGTGCTGTGCTGAAGCCGGCTATCTTGAAGAGTACCAGGACATGCATGACTCATTTAAATGGATATTAAGAAAATTCATATTCAGTATGGATTACTGGAAAATTGACAAGAATTACATAAACAAGGACATGCCTAAATAGGGCATCTCTTGCATATGTTCAAGACCTGGGTTGGCCTGCTTTTGTCACGGTAAACAGCTATCCCTTTTGAGCCAAGCTCATAAGCAAGCAAATATGCTGTTTTAACATCGCTGATTTTTGCAGAATGCTTAAG
>CAZBFA010000046.1:0-4455 GCA_964491045.1 Candidatus Woesearchaeota archaeon | reverse complement strand
CTTGCTTATCGCATTGTCAGTGTATCTCTGGAATGCTGCCTGCATTCTGACATGCCACTCTGGCTTTATTTCCTGGGCTGTCCTGAATTTTGGCATGTGCTTTTCATACAGCCTTGTGCCGGACATCACATCATGGTAGAATGTTCTTGAAAATATTGGCTCAATGCCACTTGAGCAGTCTGCTATCAAATTTAAAGTGCCTGCCGGAGCGATTGTTGTCACAGTTGCATTTCTCATATATCTGTATTTTCCAAAAAATATGCTGTTCTTGAAGTTTGGAAATGACCCTCTTTTTTTTCCTAATTCAAGGCTTTCTTTCCTTGCCTCTTCTGTCAGAAACTTCATCAGTTTTTCAGCCAGTTTTAATGCCTTTTCAGAATCATATGCTATATTCAATATTTCCAACAAATCAGCCCACCCCATTATGCCAAGGCCAATTTTCCTATTTGCCTTTGTCTTTGCCTCTATTGCCTTGACTGGATATTTGTTCATGTCAATTACATTGTCAAGAAAATGAACAGCTATTTTTAGAACTTCCCCCAGATTTTCATAGTCAACATCATTTTCTTTTGCAAACTTTTTTAAGTTAATTGATCCAAGAACACATGATTCACATGGCAGTAATGGCATTTCCGCGCAGGGGTTGGTTGCTTCTATTTTCTCTTTTGGTGTTGGGTTGAATCTGTTTATTCTGTCTATAAAAATCACACCCGGCTCTCCATTAAGCCATGCCATCCCGCATAATTCATCAAATACCTTTCTTGCATTCATTTTTTTAACTTCTTTTTTTAAGTGCGGATCATACAAAGAATAATTTTTCCCTTCCTTGACAGCTTTCATGAATTTGTCAGTTATAGCTGCGGAAATGTTGAAATTTGTCAATACATCCTGGTCTTTCTTTGCTGTTATGAACTCCATTATGTCCGGGTGGTCAATCCTCAAAATCCCCATATTTGCTCCTCTTCTTGTCCCGCCTTCTTTTATCGCTGCTGTTGCTGCATCAAATACCTTCATGAAAGAAACCGGGCCGCTCGCTATTCCGCCAGTGTCACCAACAACTGCGCCTTTTGGCCTTAGCCGGCTGAATGAAAATCCAGTGCCGCCGCCAGACCTTTGTATCAGGGCGAGGTCTTTTACTGACTGAAAAATGCCTGCTATGCTGTCTTCAACAGGCAGCACAAAGCACGCATCTAATTGCTGCAATTCCCTGCCGGCATTTCTTAATGCAGGGGTGTTTGGCAGGAATTCTAGCCTTGCCATCATTTTAAAGAATTCCTTTTCCGATTTTTTTGCATCTTGCTTGTATGATTTATCTGCTTCAGCAACGTTTCTTGCTATTCTTCTGAACATGGCTTTAGGGTTTTCATACTTATTTCCCTTTTTCTTCAAATATCGCTTCTTAAGAACAACAAGTGCATTTTTAGAAAGTTCCATCTTGCCCCTTTTTATATGTGCTTAAAAATATAGAAGCCGGTTTATATATATTTTGCAAACTATGATTAGGTTTATAAAACATAAAAATTGTTTTATTAATGCGCCACGGTCGCTTAACCTGGTAGAGCGCAAATCTTTTTCAAAGAGCGCAGGCCTGGAACCAGTGTACTGAAAGCTTGTTTCCGCAAGGATGTCGCGGTTCAAATCCGCGCCGTGGCGAAATTACTTACAAAAATACTGCAGAAAGGCTTATATATGTGTTAACACATATTACAAATAAGGAGGTAAAAAATGACAAATATGACCTTGGCAATACCAGAAAAGTTGCATAAAGAAATGTCACTTCATTCAGAACTTAAATGGAGCGATGTGGCAAGACAGGCATTTGAAAGAAAGATTGTTGAGCTGCATTGGGCGGACAAACTGCTAAATAAGAGCATTCTTACGGAAAAAGATGCCAACAAAATAGGGCATAAAATCAAGCATGAAATTAGGAAAAGGTTTTCTGAATGAGGCTAATAGTTGATACAAATGTGATAATCTCTGCTTTGATAAAAGATTCCATGACGAGGCATATCATAACGCACATCAACTCAGAATTAATCACCATCGGCTTTTCAGAAAAAGAGCTTAGCAAATATAAGGCTGAAATCCTAGAAAAAGCAAGGATTAATGAAATTGAATTTGAGGCAATTTTAGACAAACTAAAAGAAAAGCTGATAATATTAGATGACTTTATAATCCAAAAAAATATGGAAGAAGCTAGCAGGATTATGGATCGCATAGATCCAAATGACACCCCATTTATTGCCGCAGCCTTGTCAACTAACTCTGATATATGGTCTGATGACAAGCATTTTGAAAGGCAAAATAAAATTAAAGTCTGGAAAACAAAAAGTTTAGAAAAAGAATGTGAATAGTGCTTGTTCCAGTCATATTTAGTCTTGTAACTAGAGCCGTGGCAATTCCATTAATCTTTTCAAAAGCAAGATTTATATACTTGCATAACAGCCTAGATTTATGCCTGGCAGTGCATTGATATTGTTGATAGCTTCAATTGTTATTGGTGTAACATTGGGGGTTCTTTCATTATTCACCACAAAATACGCAGCATTCACAAGCAAAAAAGTCCTAAAAACAAGGGCGACGGCATTGATATTGCTCGCCTTTGGCTTTGCAGTGCATATATTCGGTGATTACCTTGTTCCATTTTATGGGGAAGAAACTGAGCTGGCTGTCGAAAGCATTGCCCATGTGATACTTTTAATTGGGTTCATTATTTTGGCTGTAGCAGCAAAAAACATTTTCAAAGAAACACAGAGGTATTGGTTCAAGTAAAATGGTGGATGCAATATTACTGACAGCCCAGATAAGCGCGTTTATCGCAGTTGTATTTGGGGTAGTCTCATTGGTGTGTGTTATTATTGCGGCAAAACACATTCTGCCGGGCCCATTCAAAAGCATTCTGTCCATCTTGATCATTGCTCTTTCAATTATAATTGTCGGGAGCGCTGCAATGTTTGTATATCATCTTGCAGAGGGAACAGCTTACCATGAAATCAGCGAGATTGGAGAAGGAATTTGGTATGTTTTCATGTTTCTTGGCCTGCTTTTGTTCTGTATAGAGTCTCTAAAGATTATTTTATTCAACAAAAGCATACTTCCAATAACAAAACTGCAAAAAAAGAAGCCTGCCAAATAAAACCAAAGATTTTTAAGCATAACTGCAAGCAAAATAATAAGGTGAGACCTTTCTTGCCGGAACTGAAATGAAAAAAGATGACGTGATATTGTTTTTGGAAGAAGGGATGACTATTGAAGAAATCCCAATGCTGGAATTGATAGATGAAATTCTTGAACTTGTCAAACAATCAAATTTTGACAATGCCTCTAAAAAAAGAATCGAAACTGGCATGGCGATATTGAAGAGCGAAACAATAAATCATTCGCATCTATTCGTTGAATCCTTGAAATCTGTTACAAAATCAGCTAAAAATGAATACTAAGCAAGAATTACTTGAAAAACTAAAGCAAAATCTGGGCGTTGAGATACTTGCCAGGGACACTTACACAAAATTTTTGCAGCAGATTAAAGATGCAGACCTCATCAAAACCATCTCGCAGATCAGGGATGAAGAAATAAATCACATTGGCATTGTGAACAGCCTCGTGGGGCTTGTTTCCGAGTATGAGCAAGCAGTATCAATAAAAGAGCCCAAAAAAAAGAAAGAAGACATTTTCAAGAATTGCAATGCTATTTTGATGGTCGCAGGAATTGAGATTTACATGCACCATGTCCTGAATATATTAAAAAATATCGCTGATAAAACAAGAATTATCTATGTTTCATACAACAAGATACCAAAGTACATAAAAAGCATACTGCAAGAGCACCAAATCAGCCCAAGCAAGGTTTTCTTCATCAATTGCATAAGCGCAGATATAAAGAACGGGGTCAATATATCTCCGGAAGACCTGACAACGATATCCATAGCCATTAAAGAGGCGACTGCCAGGCTAAAAGACTGCATAGTTGTTGTCGACATGCTACCTTCTTTTACAACATACCATGACATCAAAGTAATAGGCAGGTTTGTTGCGTCAATAAATGATGATGCAAGAAAAAACAGCTATTATATCCTGTGGGTATCAACAAATGAGCCTAGTGAAAATGCGTTAAATGCAAAGATGGCAGAGTTATGCGACAAAACAATAAGATTAACCTAGTGGTTTGGCAGCAGAAACCAGATTATTTATTTACTATCTCTTTCTTCTTTGTGTCAAAATAAAGCCCATTTAAATCTGAGCTTGCATCAACCATTTTGTAGCCATTTTCTGCAAGGTAAAGGCCGACTATTTCAACCATGCTTTTTTGATTGTTGTCATTCTCCACCCCCCATTGGTATGCACTTTCAATAATCTTGTAATTTATTGCAGGATGTTCTTGCTGCATCTCATTGAATGTGTCTGTCAAATCATTGAATTTTCTGTTAAACCTCTCTTCAAATGCTTTTTTGGCGC
>CAZBFA010000045.1:0-5970 GCA_964491045.1 Candidatus Woesearchaeota archaeon | reverse complement strand
TCATTGCTTCCTGCCTGCCCACATATGCTTGTCTCCACATTGTATTCCTTGCAGGTTTTAATCACATTTTTAATTAGGCTCAGGACAGCAGGGTGCATCTCATTGAACAAGTCAGCAAGCCTTTCATTGTTCCTGTCAACCCCCAGAGTCAGCTGCGTTAAATCATTTGTCCCAAAAGACACAAAATCAACGCCTTCCTCGCATATGTCCTTTATTATCTGGCATGCAGCAGGAGTTTCTATCATCACCCCAAAATCAATATTCTCACAAGGATCCAGGCCAATTTCCACCATTATCTCCTTTGCTCTTTTGATTTCATCAACATTAATCACAAAAGGCAGCATCACTCCGATGTTTGTTAGTCCCTTGTCATGCAGCCTTTTTATGGCATTGAACTCTGCCTTTAGCAAATTCTCTTCTTTTAAGCTTCTTCTTATGCCATGCAGCCCTATCATTGGGTTGTCTTCCCTTGGCTCATTTTCACCGCCTTCAAGATGCCTGTATTCATCTGTCCTGAAATCAGATGTCCTGACCCATACTGGTTTTCCCTTGAACAATGAAGCAACTCTCCCTATGTTCTCAACAAGCATGTTCACATATTCCTCATCCCTGCTTTCCTTTATGTATTTTATGGGGTGTATTCCATTGTTTGCTATCATCACTTCTAATCTGAGCAAGCCAACCCCGTCATTGTCTGTTGCAGCGGCCTTTTCAGCATAATCCGGCAGGTCAATATTTACTTTTATTTCTGTGACTGTCTCTTCCTTGCCAAACTTTTCATACCTCTCTTTTTCTTTTTTTGCTTCAATGCTGGCTGGCTGTTTTACGCCAACATCACCAGCATACACCTTTCCAGTATATCCGTCAACAGTTATCACATCACCTTCTTTTAGCACGCTTGTGGCATTGCTTGTTCCGACAACGCAGGGTATGCCAAGCTCACGGCTTACAATGGAAGCATGGCTTGCAACGCCGCCAGTGTCAGTCACTATTGCAGTTGCCTTTTTCATGGCCACAACATAATCAGGCCTGGTGTTCTTTGCAACAAGCACATCCCCTTGCTGTATTTTTGGCAGGTCGCTGACTTCAAATATTAATTTTACTTTCCCATGGTTTATTCCAGGAGACGCGGCAAGGCCTTTTATTATTGGTGTTGCTGCAATCTCTTCTTTCCTTTCCAGGAAGCTTGCCACATTTTTTAATGTAGTCACAGGCCTTGTTTGAACAATGTAGACATTATTCCCCTCAATTGAATATTCTATATCCTGCGCAGTCCCATAATGCATTTCTATTTTCTTTGTCAATTCGCCCAGTCTTTTCAGCTCAAATTCATTCAGCTTTTGCTCGCCTTTCTTTTCTTCAAGTATGTTCTTCTTTACGGTATAGCCCAAGTTTGGATCAAGCGTCAAAAGCCAGTCCTGCTTGTTTATCAGCTTCTCTTTTAAAGCAAGAGTTTCCTTGTCAAGCACATATTGATCAGGCAGCACAGCGCCAGAAACAACAACTTCTCCGAGCCCGTAAGCTCCCTCTATTACTATTTCATTGGGATTGTTTGTTGCCGGATTGACAGAGAATATAACTCCTGCCTTGTGGCTTTGTATTTGTTTTTGTATGACAACAGCAATGAACACTTTTTCATGCAGGAAGTTGTTTTTTACCCTGTAATAAATCGCCCTTGCTGTATATAAAGAAGCCCAGCATTTTTGCAAAGAATTTAGCAAATTGCTTATGCCTCTTATGTTCAAAAAGGTCTCCTGCTGCCCTGCAAAAGAAGCTTGGGGAACGTCCTCAGCCGTGGCGCTGGACCTGACAGCAACATATGGCAGGTCTTTTCCTGATTTTAGAATTTCCAGCGCTGCCTTTGAGATGTTTTTAAAGCTGTTATAATCTATGTTCAGGCCGTCATAGGCCTCAATAAGCTCATTTTTTATGGATTCAGGCATTTCACCAGCCATTACCATGTCCTGTATTTCTTTGGCTGTCTTTTGCAAAACAGCAGCATCTTCAACGTCTAAATTGGCCAACAGACTGAAAATCTTGTAATTCAGCCTGTTTTCATCCAAAAAAATCTTGAAAGCCTCTGTTGTGACAACAAAACCAGGCGGTATTGGCAGTCCGATATTGTACATTATGCCTAAATTAAGGCCTTTTCCGCCAACAAGGTTGATATCGTCCTTTGAAATGTCCTTGAACCAGGCTATATTTTGCAAAATTAATTCACCTCAACATATTTAAACCCATAGAAATTTATAAAGCTTGTTATATGGCAGCGTATATTTTGCCGTATAACTCTTATTTTTATCGCTCTCGAGGTTATTTACTATGGCAGGCAGAATCAAGGGCAGAAATAGGATAAATTTCAGGTATAACATAAGCACATATCTGGAATTTTTGAAAAAGTACAAAATCAGCTTCTTTGCTATACTATTTGTTATATTCATCTTTTATCTGGCAAGCATAGTTGACAATTTTCTATTTAAGGTAATAATTGATGAAGGCACAAGATATGTGAATAAAGAGATAGACCTGCCAAAATACTTGGATATTCTCTTGATGGTTGCATTTGCTTATTTGGCTGCATTGCTTGTGCGTGTTTTAGGCAGCTGGGTTGAAATGCATCTAGTAAGCAGGCTTGAGGCAGGAATGATGCTTGACCTGAAAAAGAAGTTTTTTAATCACCTTGTCCATCTTGCCCACAGGTTTCATTCAAACAATAAGACTGGGGCTATGATAAGCAAGCTTGTCAGAGGAAGCAGCGCTGTTGAAAGGATAGATGATGTTGTATTCTTCAATTTCATCCCCGTTATTTCAACAATTATAGTGACTGGCGCTTCTTTGATTTATTTTGATGTTGTTTCTGCAATAATTGTCCTTTCTGTGCTTGTTTGCTTTTTGCTGTATACCTTTTACATTAATAACAGGCAGGAGCAGTCTGGCCTTGAGGCAAATGACGCAGAAGACCTGGAAAAGGCCAATATAAGCGATGTCTTTACAAACATCGAGGCAGTAAAGTACTTTGGCAAGGAAAATGAAATCAAAAGCAGGTTTGCAAGGCTTAGCGAAAATGCAAGAGAGGCAATAGTCAGGAACTGGGATTATTTCAGGTGGCTTAATTCAGGCCAGTATTTTATTCTGGGAATTGGCACATTCATCCTGATTTATGTTTCACTGACAAAATTCTTCGCAGGCAGCCTTACATTAGGGACATTAGTTTTTATCTACACTGTTTACAATGATGCATTTGACAGGTTTTTTGATTTTGTCCATGGAATAAGGGCGTTTTACAAGGCAATGGCAGACTTTGAGTCCTTGTTCAGGTATGCAAAAATAAAAAATGAAATAAAGGACATGCCGAATGCAAGAGCCCTGAAGATAAGGCATGGCATTATAGAATTCAGGAATGTTTCATTCAGCTACAAGAGAAAAAAAGTGCTGCAGAATTTCAGCCTGAAGATAAAAAGGGGCCAGAAAGTTGCCATAATAGGGCCGTCTGGAGCAGGCAAGTCAACAATAATAAAATTGCTATTCCGCCTTTATGATGTTGACAGCGGTGAAATATTAATAGACGGCAGGAACATAAACAATTTCAAGCAGGAATCATTAAGAGCTGAAATAAGCATAGTGCCCCAAGAATGCATATTGTTTGACGACACAATATACAATAACATCAAGTTCTCAAATCCCCCCGCAGCGAGGGAAGAAGTGTTTAATTCAATAAAATATGCGCAGCTTGACAAAGTAATAGCAAGGCTGCCAAATAAGGAAAGAACCGTTGTTGGAGAGCGCGGGATTAAACTGTCTGGCGGCGAAAAACAAAGGGTTTCAATTGCCAGAGCCATTTTAGACAACAAAAAAGTTCTTGTCTTGGACGAAGCGACATCATCTCTGGATTCTGCAACAGAGCATGAAATTCAAAATGCACTCATCAAGCTGATTGATGATAAAACCGCTATAATGATTGCTCACAGGCTGTCAACGATAAGCAATGCAGACCTGATTGTCGTCCTGGACAAGGGAAGGATTGTCCAGACTGGAACCCATCAGGAGCTTATGATGCAAAGAGGCCCTTACAAAAAGCTGTGGGAATTGCAAAAAGGCAGCCAGATGATTAGGTAAACCGGCAATATCAAGAATATTATTATTTCTCTTTTTCCTGCTTTCCGGATATGAGAATATTTCCTTCTTTTTCATCTATCTCAACAAACTCAAGGTCGTTAACCAGCAAGTCACCGCCCATTAAAAGAAAATTGACATCCATCTCTTTTATGATGACCCTGTTTGCTTTTAAAAAATCAAGTATCTTTTTTGGGGCCACACTGCTTTTGTGCGGGTTATTAACATCAAAAAAACTTATGAAGCAAGGCCTGTTTGAATAATCATCCTTGTCAAGCCTCGGCTTTCTTCCAATTATTATGCTTTTTGTGCTGTGTTTCATGCAGCAGTCCCCCTGGGCTCTTCTTTTTTAACTCCCAAAACTTCCTCAATGTCTGTATCACCCTGTTTTGTTATGCTCAGATTGACCTGGATTATGCTGTTTCCTATCTGGTTTCCAGCAACATTTTTTCTTCTTCTGTTGCCCTTTCCTTGGATATTAACGCCCTTGCTTTTTGCTGTTAATATTCTTCTTCTTGAAGCGCCTTGCAGATCAACCCTCATCGGGAAGCCGCAGTTGTCAGATCCTCCGGTTATCTTCAATTCATAGCCGTTTAAGCCAATAGAGCTTCCATCAACCTTGTCATTCATCCTCATTCCGGAGAATATCTCTGTTTCCAGCTTCTTGTTGTAGCTTTTTCCCGTCTTTGGATTGCTTATTGTCAGTGTATATTCTGTCATTTTAAACTCCCCATAGCTTGTTGTCTTTCCTCTTTATTTCAGCTATTTCCTTCAAAACTTCTATTTCATGGCTATTTAAAAACCTTTTCAATTGCTTTAATTTGGTGAAATCGTGCTCGGTTATGTCAGTATATAAGACATCACTTTCTTTTAGCTGCCTGCCTATAACTATATTTGGCATGGCTATTGCAACCTGCGTTCCCTGCTCAGCTTCCTGCAGGCTCTTCATTTCATGCTGTATTTCCTTGACATAAGTGATTGCCTTTCCATCCCTCATCAGGTCCATGCCGACTTTTAATGTTCCGGCCAAGACTTCAATGCCTGCAACAGCGGGATTGCTCTGCCTGAATACGCAGCCGGGCAATAATTTTATTTTTGCAGGGACTGTAACATTCTTCAGCTCGCTTTGCTCTATCTCCTTTCTTTTTTTGCTTTCCCATGACTCAAAATCTTCAATTATCTTGTACAAAACATCTCCGGATATTATTTTCACATTGCCCGCATTTTCATGCTCTACATTGAAGGCAAGTATTGCCCTGTTTAATTCATTTTCTTCGCTGCCGGCATCAGCAACATCTCTCTTTGTTATCTTCCCTATTGCTGCCCTCTTTATTGATATGCTCTTTTCTTTCAGCAAATGCACTAATGCTTCTAAACTGCCAAGGGAATCTGCCTTGATTATTATCCCGCTTTTTTCAGTTTCTATCAAAACCTCCCCGATGTCTTTCTGCACAAGCTCCTTTGCCTTTTCCAATGAGCCGTCCAATCCAACAAATGGCATGCCCGCAATAACATCCTTTATCTCAGTTGCTGTCAGTCTTGCAACAGCAGCAGCATGTATTGTTTTCACGCTTTTGTATTCTGCTTTTTCCTGTATCAGTATTGACCTTATTTTAGTTGCCAATGGCTTTTCAATTCCGCCTATGACTATTATGTCATTTGCATTCAGAACCCCGTCATACAATATTGCATCAAGAACTATGCCAAGGTGCTTGTCCTCCTTTACTTCCAGTACTGTTCCTTTTGCCCTTGCATTGGATTTTATTTCAAGCTTCTTTTCAAGATATCTTTGTGTCAGTCCTGTTATTGTCATCAGCAGCTCTGGCAGGCCTTCAAGTGTTTTAGCTGAAACAGGCA
>CAZBFA010000044.1:2562-5973 GCA_964491045.1 Candidatus Woesearchaeota archaeon | reverse complement strand
AGCTTTGAGATGTTCTTGTTGTTTATCTCTTTTATCACGCATTCTTTGTTTGCATACACATCATGCCTGTAATTTCCAGGAACTAATTTTTCAATTGGCGTGTTTGGGTTGCCGCCCTGGGCCTTTATGATCTGCTTGAATTTTTTTAATGCTTTTCCAGAATCCAGAATCTCTGTCGCAATTTTCTCGCTATTTTTTACTCCAGCCATCTCAAGCAGCTTGCCGGCCATGTAAATTGATTTTTTCCTCAAGTCTTCCGGCCCATTGCCGTTTAAAACAGCAAGCACATCCCTTGCCTCAAGAACAGGGCCAATTCCATTTCCAATTGGCTGCGAGCCGTCAGTTATTATAGCCCTGACATGCATTCCAAGTTTTTTCCCCAACAGAGTAAACCTCTTGCTTAATCTTCTTGCTATTTTCATGTCCTCAAATTTTGCGCCAATGCCGACAGGTATGTCAATCAATACATGCGTCGCGCCGACAGATTTCTTTTTTGCCAATATGCTTGCCAGCAGCATTCCTTCTGGATCCAAAGACATTACTCTTTCAACATTGATGAAAGCATCATCAGCGCTTGCTAGTTCAATTGCCCCGCCCCAAGCCATGCAGGCATTTGTTTTTTTGACAACGTTTCTTATCCTATCCCTGCTCAATGCAACAGGCGCCAAAACCTCAACCGTGTCAGCAGTGCCAGAAACTGATGTAATCGATCTCGAACTTGTCTTGATTATTGTAAAGCCCGCAGCAGCAACAATGGGAACAACTATCATTGTTGTCCTATTATTTGCAACGCCGCCGATTGCGTGCTTGTCCAGTATTACTTTTTGTTTAATGCCTAATTCACCGCCATACTTTACCATTGCATTTATTAAAGAAAGCACTTCATCATCATTAAGCTCTCTGGTGAAACACGCCGAAACAAAATAAGTAAGATCAACAACACTCAGCTTGTTTACAACCACATCTTTTACAATCTCTTCAATCTCTTCTGCATTTAGTCTTTCGCCAGATAATTTTTTCTTTATGGAATAAACTGACTCGGGTTTTGTCTGGTGGTAAACATTTATAATTTCGCCATTTTTTAGCTTAAGGGCTTTCAGGACTTCTTCAAACAATCCAATCTGCCCTGGCTTTATTCCTTTTTTGGCTATATTCAGGAATACAACAAGCTCTCTTTTATTTACTAATCTTGCCCTGTCCATTGCTGTTAAATCCAATTTTTCGGCATCATCCTCATTCATCACAGCAATATACGGCCCGCCAGTGCTCAACTTTATGTCTTTTACTTTAAGCCTCATTTATACTTCATACTCCCTTATGTAAAAATCCAAAAATGCCATTAAAACCGCCAATAACATCGGCCCTATGATGACACCAATGAATCCAAACAAGCTTATCCCGCCAACAACGCCAAGCACGACCAATATTGGGTGGGTTCTTGATTTTTTGCTTATCACTGCCGGCCTTACAATATTGTCAACCATGCCTATTACAAGCATGCCGTACAAAAGCAAACCTATTCCATTGAAAATATCGCCGTTCAGCAGCTTTATTATGACCAATGGCAGCCACACTATGGCAGAGCCAAAAGGCAGCATGGCAGTAACCAGCATCAACAATCCGAATACAATGGGAGAGTTGACATCAAATATGAACAATCCAATTGTGCCAACAATGCTCTGCACTAAGGCAGTTGCAAGAACACCATAGACCGTTGCATATGCCACGACCCCCAATTTTTCAACAACCTCATTCTTGTATTCATCTTTCAATGGAAGGTATTTCTTTATGTCATATGTTATTGTGTCACCCTCTTTCAGCAGGTAATACATTATGAAGACAGAGATGAAGACTAAAAGCACCCTTCTCGGCAGGGACAGTGTAAATTCTGAAACGCCGTTTGAGAATATGCCAAGAAGCTTTGTCGCGCCTATCTTCAAGTATGCTTCAAGGTCTATTTTAACATTGAGATAATTATGAAATGCATCGTTTACCTTGTTCAAATCAACATTGACAACCTGATAATAAAGAGAAACGCTCTCATCAACGACACGGCTGCCCAAAAGGAATGCTGGGATTAATATTGCCAATGACAGCAGAATCAGAAGAACTGCTGCGCAGGCGCTCCTGTTTTTTATTATCACATTCAGCCTGTTATATACTGGATAAATCAGGTAAGCCATCACAAAGCTGGCAAAAACAGCTATCAAAAATGGCTTCATCATCAGGAATGACAAATAAAGCAAAAAGAAGAATAAAGCCAGATAAAAGTATTTTGTTTTTTGTTCTACAGCCTCTGCCATTAGTATTCTTAAGCAGTCCTAGATTTATAAAATTAACTGAGTGTATTATTTTGCCTTCTCAATTGAGAGTTGGTAATGCCCAATATTAAAGGCATTTGCCAACAACCCGGATACAGCAGGAGTTGGTTCAAACAACAGGTGGCTCATGCAATCATGATAGCCAAAATAGCCCAATGCCCCATCAATTGGGAGCAGTTTGTATCCGCCCTCAACAGGCACAAATACGTCTGTCCATACATGCGCCAAGGGCCTTAATGATTTTCCATACACCCCTTTTGTCGGAAAGCCCTTGGCATTGCACAGACCCATCAAAAATGTCTTGGCTTCCTTGCAATTTCCATAAAAACACCCGGCATTTGCATATTCATCAAGCAATTGCTCAAGGGGCTTTCCCATGGTTATAAGCTCAACCTGCATATGATTCACTATAAAATAATAGAACTTTTCCAAGATTTTAACTGTATCTTTCTCATTGCCAGCCAATTTATTTGCCAATTTGATTATGCCTGATGGAACATCAGCTAAAAAATTTTCTTCCGCCCACCTAGGCACGTTTTTTAAATAGTCACTTGGCAGAATTTCCGAAAAATCCTGAATATATTTAGTTTTGAACGTATAAATTCGTTTTCCATCTGAAGCCAGGTCTAAATTCAAATTTTCAGACCAAAACAATGCAGGAACTTCCCGGTCCATAGGGAAAATGCACGCATGCTTGGACATTTTCAGCTCTTTTTCTGTTTTTATTGTCGCTTTTAAATTTCCATGCATTGGAACAAAAAGATACGTTCCAGGCCGCATTTCTATTTCTTTGCCATATATTTGTTCTCTGTCAAATCCATCCGAATAATAATCTGCAACTATGGAAAATAACCCAGGTTAATGCATTTATAAATCTTCTTCAGACCAGCAGTTCTTCTTAGTTACAGGCTTTGTTTAAAAAGTATCGTTTGTTAAATAAGTCAGCGTTTTGTTTGAAAAGTATATTATTTAGTATATTGTGCTGTTTTGTGGCTTATAATTCTTGTGCAAATTTTTTTGATCTTTTATGATAAAATTTCCCTGCCCCCGCCAACAGCAATCCAATCAGTTGGTATTCCCAACACTGAAA
>CAZBFA010000044.1:727-2540 GCA_964491045.1 Candidatus Woesearchaeota archaeon | reverse complement strand
TTATATACCTTTACTTGTTTTACATAATCTGGATCGGATCTTATCTCGTTTATTCTTTTTATACTAGAATTAGAGAAATCTTCGAATCTTTCTCTGCTTTCCTTTGCATACTCAAAATCAATCTCCCTAACAAGTGTGGCTAGTGGCTTACTACGTTCCATAATAACTCCCATTAAACTCGTGTGTATACTTAACTCCTCATTAATGAGAGGAGTAGTTAAGTAAGTGGGGTTGGAGAAGACAACTTCCACCGATCTTCCAAAACACAAGGCACTAGCTAAATATCCTGTATATGCTATCATCTTTAATTTATTCATTTTCAATCTTTTTATCTCCTATTTTTGTGAAGCATAGCAGTCCTAACATGAAGGCCGAAGTACCAGAAAGGCCTGCCAATATAAGTGAACCTATGTATGCACTGCCCAAAATTATATTTTTTCTACTTTCATTCTTAAACTCATGTGAAGCCTTAATTTCTTCTAGCTTAGTCTCAAGTGACTTTTCTCTTAAACCCAAATCTTGTACTTTTTGAACAGATATAGAAATATCTTCATGATCTAAAACTAAATCTCTTAAGTTATATTTTTGTTCTAGGTCATATTTGATTCTATCAAGTTCTTTAATAGTTAAAGAATATTCTGCTAGTATCGGAGGCACAGTTGATAGCTTTTTAAGGGTATACATATTTGTTGCCATCAATAATGAAGTAGATGCAAGTGATAAGTAAAAAAAATTTCTTAAACTTGACCTTTTTCTATTAGTATTTTGGTTTTCCATGCCATTGCATAAACACTTTATTATTTAAATATCTCCCTCCCCCTTAAGGAGTTAAACTAGAAAGATTTATATATGCATATATATTATTTATTATCCTTATGCTAGAAAGTATATTCCAAGAATTTGGATTAACACAATATGAAATTAAAATATATCTTGCTTTAATGGATCTAGGAGAATCTACAACAGGACAGATTCTCAGCAAAGCAAATATACATACAGGTAAAATATATCAAATTTTAGATTCTCTTAAAAGTAAAGGTTTTGTAAGTGAAATAAAAAAAGATGGAATAAAAAGATATGTACCAACAGAACCTAATGAAATTCTTGAATTTTTTGAAACGAAAAAGAAAAAGATAGATGCAGAAGAAAAAACTTTCAAAGAAATTCTCCCTGCTTTGATTAAGAAAATAAATGAAAGAAAAATAAAAGTCCATATTGAAATTTTTACTGGAATTAAAGGTATGAAAAAGGCATTTAACAAAGAGATAAAATTGTACAAAAAACCAAATTGTCTATGTATTAATGGTATAATTAATTATAACAAGCACCCTAAAAAATTAGTTGATTATTTTCAATATAATATTTTTCCATTAAGGGAAGAATCAAAAGTTGAAATAAAGAAAATAGTTGGCGAAGATGCTAAAAATAATGTTCATGAAAAGCAAGCCCAAATACGTTTTTTGAAATATAGCTCTATTATAACGTTTAATACTATAAAAGACTTGGTTATAATATCTGTATGGACAAAGGATCCTTTGTTCTTGACAATTGAGAGTGAAGAAATGGCAAAAGGATTTAAGGAGAACTTTGATTTGTTGTGGAGAATGGCTTTTAAGTATTATAAGCCCATTTAATGAAATTCTGCTGAAAGCATTGTGCCATAATATCTGTGTTGTTATACAAGAAATGTTTGAGTTGGGCATCAGCCCTAAATTCTGTTTAAAAAGTCAGGAGGATGTTAAAAAAGTAAGCCTAAACTAAGACTTAATAAACAAAGCCTTAGTTACAACAAACTATTTAAACAAGGCCAACC
>CAZBFA010000044.1:0-717 GCA_964491045.1 Candidatus Woesearchaeota archaeon | reverse complement strand
TTCTTTGCCATATATTTGTTCTCTGTCAAATCCATCCGAATAATAATCTGCAACCATGGAAAATAACCCAAGTTAATGCATTTATAAATCTTCTTCAGACCAGCAGTTCTTCTTAGTTACAACAAACTATTTAAACAAGGCCAACCAGCAAACAAGACATGAAAAAGAGTCTGCTGATATTTTTATTCTGGTGTTTATCCCGATAGTTGCCGCTGTAACAGAATACCCTGAACTGAAGAAAGGTGAAAGCTTTTTGATCAAGGACAAGAATATAACCCTGCTCGGTATAGGTAAGGATCTTGATTCTGTCCTATTATGCGTCAACAATGAAATCGCCATATTATCCGGGAGCAAAACAGTGAATGGCGTAGGCATCTCTTTGAGGGATGCGGAAGAAGATGTTGTGTCATTGAAAGTAATTTACAAATGCCCGAATTGTGTCTGCGCTGAAGATTGCTCAAACAGGCTGTGCATCAGAAATTCGCCAACAGATGCGCCGGAAGAAAAGCAAGAAATCAATAAAACCATTGAGCCAAAAATCATCAAGATAAACAATCAGCCAGAAGCAAAATCAAGAGCTCTTCCTTTTGTTTTGGCGTTGGCATTGATTGTAGTTATCTTAACTGCCATTTTTGTTAAAAAGAAATAGAAAATTCTATTCTTCGCTCTCGCTTTTCTTTCTTACAAAAACATCAGCATGCTCTTCAGAGCAAAACC
>CAZBFA010000043.1:0-5976 GCA_964491045.1 Candidatus Woesearchaeota archaeon | reverse complement strand
TCAGCCAAACAAATGGAAAAAATCCGCTCAAAGACAGACAATAAACAGCAAGGCCTGCCAAACAATTTTTACTTTGCAAAAAAATAACTTTTAAATTTCCGCATATTTTAAAAAGCCATAGTCTAGGTGATATTTCATGAAAAACAAGCCCGTCGCTTCAATAATTGCACTTTCTTTTTTAGCCATAATGCTTGCAGCTTATTTGGCAATTATTCATTACGTGCCATCAGCAGGTTCAATCTGCAGCATAAGCAACAATATGGATTGCGATAAGGTAAACAAAAGTTCATATTCAAACCTTTTTTATGCTCTTGGCTTTCCAGACATGCAATATGCAATTGGCTTTGATATCCCTGTTGCCTTGCTTGGGCTTATAGCCTATTTAATATTGTTTTCATTAGGGATGTTCCAATGATTTTCTGCCAAGCTATATAAAAAAGAAATACGCAAAGGCAATTTTTATGCTGTCATTTGCAGGATTTTTATTTTCAGGCTACCTGTCTTACATAGAAGCATTTGTTTTAAAAGTATGGTGCATATTTTGTGTAGCACAGGCAATAATAATAACAATAATGCTTTTGCTATCGATAATTTTATTAAGGAGTAGGCAATTTCAAAAGTAAAATGAAGGTGACATTTGATACTGAAGCAGACAGTGTTGAAGACCTGCAGCAAGTCCTGAGCATGCTTCAAAATGCATTAAACAAAAGAGGAGCAAATTCTCTGCCAAAAAGCCTGAATGAATCATCCATCACTGTTGGAAGATTTGTTGAGGCGCCAAAAATAGAGCATATTACACAAAACAAGCCTCAAGAGCAGCAAGCGCCAATGAAGACAGCTGGCGGCGGAAGAATCACACCATTTCAAGACCTGAGCGGAATGATGTCAAACATATTCTCGAACCAATCAACAAGAAGAACAAAATGATTTTATAGATAAACATTTATATACTTCTTGGATTTTAAATCTTCATGGCCCAACCAAAGCTAGGCGCTTCAAAATCTAATAAACCAATGCATTATGCGGTCGGGGCTTTAATAAAGAACGGCAGCAAATACCTTCTCATTGATAGGGCTATTACGCCGTATGGTTATGCTGGTCTGGCAGGGCATATTGATAAAAATGAGAGTGCATCAAAAGCCCTTGTTCGTGAAGTCAAAGAGGAAAGTGGCTTGAAAGTTACAAAACACAAATTGTTATATAAGGAAGAGCTGGATGGGGTTATGTGCAGCAGAGGCGTAAATATTCATTACTGGTTTCTTTTTGAGTGTAAAGTTACAGGCAATATAAAAAGGAATTTTGCTGAAACAAAATCAATCGGCTATTACACAAAAGAGGAGATTGCCTCTCTTGAGCTCGAGTCTTCTTGGAAATACTGGTTTCAGAAGCTTGGCATTATTTAAAAAGAGATTATTGAATTTTATTTCAATTTTTTCAATGACTTGTCTATAGCTTCCTTGTCAAAGCCGACTATTATGTCGCCGCCGATGTCGATAACAGGAACGCCAAGCTGGCCTGACAATTCTATCATCTCGTTTGCAGCTTTTTTGTCCTTGACTACATTCAGCTCTTCAAACTTCACTTTCTTTGCTTCCAGATATTCTTTTGCCCTGTGGCACCAAGGGCATGAGTCTGTAACAAACATTCTTACCTTGCTTTTCATGTATTTTTTGCTGTTTCCATATTATTTAAATGTTATTGTTGAAGAATTTTTTTGGCCGAATATTCTGATTGTGCTGCAGAAAAAATGAGAAAAAAACAGCTTTATAAATTGCTGCCAAATTTCCATTTTTTATAAATTGCATAAGAAACAAAGGATGCAGCAAGCAAGACAAGGACAATTGTTGATTTGCCTGCCGTTGTTTGCGCCAATGCCATAAAACCAGTTATTGGCAATTCTTGCGTTCCTGATTCTTCTGGCTCTGATTCTGACTCGGGCGATTCAATTGCTTCTTGCTTTTCTAGCTGCGGCAATGGCACGCTTCTTGGCAATTCTTCTTGCGGGCTATTTGATGGCTGTGTCAACTGGGCTGGAGCTGAACTAATAAATCCGCCACTAGTAGATCCGCCATTGTCAGAACTGCCACTGCTTGTGCTTGGAGTTGAAATTGCTGCAAGCAAGGCAAATGAAGTAAAGTGATCAACTGTTATTGTTATTTTATTTGCGTCTGCATCCCTTAATGGATTTGCATCGGCAATCAGCCAAGACCCATAATCTTCATCAAAATAATAAATATTCAGGTTATTTTCATTTATGCCGGTTCCGTCAACAACACCATCTTGGTCAGCATCAGCATATGAAAATGCGAGCGTCACGCTAAAATTTCCATTGGCCAGATTTGATGTTACTTCAAAGAACTGGTTTCCAAGTAAAAATCCTGATGTGTCCTTGTCTGTTTGCGAACTTTCATTTACCGCCAATGAATAAGCTCCTTCAGGCAATTCTGTGAAAGACATGCTAATGTTTGTGGCATTTTCCGGAATGTATTCTGCTGAACCAACAACAAGCACTGCCTTTTCTGAAACCGATGATTCTTCGTCACTTGCTGTTGCAGTAACTGTGTAAACGCCTTCAGACTCAAAACGATGCATTATTTCCTGGCCAGATTCTGATGTTGCTGGCTCAGAACCATCTCCGAAGCCCCAAGTTATTGGCAAATCTTGCAACTGCTCCATCAATGTTCCTGTAAACGCAACCTCGCTTGCTGTTGAAGACAATGCTGTTGATGGAGCAACAACCAAGATTGGACTTGTTGGATCAATAAAATAAGTTAATGCTTGCTCTTCATTTGCATTGCCCGCAACGTCCTCTGAGTAATATGAAATTGTATGCTCGCCATTCCCCGTTATTGTTACTTCTCCTGTTGCTTCTGCAAATTCTGAACCGTCAAGCGAATAGAAAACAGTTTCTTGCTCGCCGCCAAGTTCACAGCCAGAAGTTGAATCAATGCAGGTTAATTCTACAGTGATATCTGACCGGTATACATTTGCAAGGGCTTTCTCCCCGCTAACTTCAATAGCTGTTTCTGGAGCGTCATCATCATATTTTATATCTTCTATTGTTTGCTCTTCTTCCTGGTTGCCAATGTTGTCAGTGCAATAAAATGAGAGAGAGCGCGTTCCAGGGTGGTCTATTGGAACATCCACATAATCCGATTCTTGCTCACTTGGCTCTTCTTCATCATCCCACCAATATGCTATTGAAAAAGCGCCCGAGCCAGAATCAGAGCATTGAAGGGAAATTTTAGGCCCGATTTCTGCGCCAATATACCAGCCATTGGCGCCATTAGATCCATCCAAGGTTGCAACTGTTGATGGGGCTGAATTATCCAAAACAAAATAAGCTGAATCTTCAAGCGCGTTGCCTGCAGAATCTGATGATGCAAAATTAATTGTGTAAGCCCCATCTTCTCCAACAAGGTTAAATGGCTCTTCATAGTCAAAAGTTTCTTCATCATCAATGTCATATGTCAGTGTTTCAACGCCGGAAATTGAATCTTCTGCAGTCAATTCGAGCAATGTTGATGATGCCACAAATGTTTTCTCATTGTCTTCATCAAAGTACGAAGATCCAGAATATATCTGCAATGAAGTTGAGGGCGCTGATGTATCTATGGCTATCTCAAGTGGCTCCATTGCCTGTGAGTTTCCTGCATTGTCAAAAGCAGTACCTTCCACAATGCTTGAGCCCTCTGAATCTATGGCATAATCAAATGGACACTCTGCAATGCCCGATAATAAATCCTGATCATCACAAGCAAAGCTTATTGATACAGACGAGAGATACCAGCCATTAAATCCAAGAGCGCCAGAAGGCTCTGCGTTTATTGTTGGATTTGTCTTATCGATGTTTACTGTTGCGGTTTTAACATCCTCCAAATTGCCTGCCACATCTTTTGACAGGTATTTTACTTCAATAATGCCTTCTTCAGAGACAAGAACAGACGTTCCTGAAGAGGAAGCTTCGGTAGGGTCTGTTCCATCAGTGGTATAATATGTTGCAGCGCATCCTGAAAGCTGGTCTGAACACGCTAAAGTTATTGTTTGGTCTGTATTGTGCCAGCTGCTGTCTGAATCATCTGATGTTGTTGGATTTGAGTTATCTACTGTGAAAGATGCATTAGAAATGCCGCAATCATCCCCATTCTTGTCACATACACGAATCAGGGCAGAGTTTGAATCTGAAAAAAGAACAGTATTCCAATTATATGTTTTGGGATTAGAATCTGCATAGAGATAATCATCTTCAATGGAGATATAATTTAAGCCTCCATCAGGGCTGTATGATATGTTATACTTGTCCTGGGGGCAATTGCCATTTTCATTCCAAGATATCTGGCTTGCACCGGCCAAAATTTCACCGCCATCAGGGCTGTTTATTATTATGCTGCAAGCAGCACTTGCTGCAATTGAGTTTAAAGCAAGGCTAAAAAACACCGCAATTAAAAAAAGATATGCTTTTGTGTTCATTGGGGCTTCTCCGAGGTTATAATCTATAAATATTGACATGCAAGATATTTAAGGCTTGCTGTTTGTTTCCACTTGTGTGGGACAGGGGCGTTTGCTTCTTGCTTTTGGCTTCTGGCGGGAAGAAAAGTTTATTAACAAATCAGGCATATCAAGATTTATGGGAAGCAGGGCATTAAAAATAGCCATAGCAAGCATAATCTTGATTTTCGCATTACTTCTGTATACCGGGATAAAAAATTCACAAGCAAGCAGCTCTTATGATGGTTTTGCGCAATGTGCAACAGAAAATGGCGCTAAAATGTACGGTGCTTATTGGTGCAGTCATTGCCAAGATCAAAAAAAAATGTTTGGGGCATCAATGAAGTATATTGATTATATTGAATGCACCCAAGAGCAGGAAGAATGTGACAGGGCCAATGTAAAAGGCTATCCAACATGGAGGTTTGCAGATGGCTCCATACATGAAGGAGAGATTTCATTTGAAAAATTAGCTGAAAAAACAGGATGTAAACTTGAAAAAGACATGAAAAATGGACAATAAAAATTTCATCGCCATAATATTGATATCAATAGTGCTGCCTTTTTTTATTATTCTTTTGAATCTAAACTTGCACATATACAATGATTCTTTCTACCTGAAAGAGTTCGAAAAGAACAATGTTTATGCAAGCATAGAAAAAAATGCCGCAATTGAAAATTACAAAGCCATTCTTGGATATTTCAATGATAAGAACAACCTGGATGCAACATTCTTCAACAACCGTGAAAAGGTGCATTTGGCAGACGTGAAAAGTTTAGTTAAAATAGCAAAATATTCATTATATCCAATAATCATTGCTCTTTTGCTGGCCATTGCATGGCTTGCCAAAAAAAATGAGCTAATTGACTTGAGGAGCGCAATAATTTTCGGGAACATTCTTGCAATAATCGTGCTTGTTTTTCTGTCCTTGTTGACTTTGATTGATTTTACAGGAATATTCGAGAAATTCCACATAGAAGCATTTTCAAATGATTTATGGCAGCTAAATCCGGAAACGGACAAATTAATCTTGATGGTCCCCGAAGAATTCTTTTTTGATTCTGTTGTGAACATAGCAATAAACAGCGCTGCAACAATAATCATGATATTCATCGTTGTTGCTGTTTTAAGCTTTTACATGAGGCAAAAAACAAAAATGGCGCTTTTTGATTTCAAACAAGAACAGCCAGATTCAGGCAAGAAAATTTAACCTTTCATCACGCCAAGTGGAACCAGCCTAACAACCATTTTTCCAATGCCTAATTCATGGCTCACTTTTACAACTTCATCAATGTCCTTGTATGCTTCGGGGGCTTCTTCTGCAAGGCCTTTCCATGATGTTGCAACAACTTCTATGTTTTTATTTTCAAGGTCTTTTTTAACCTGTTCTCCACGAACACTTCTTAACATTTCTGCTCTTGAACTTACACGGCCTGCGCCATGAGCCGTTGAGCCAAAAGAAACTTCTTCGGCCTTTTTTGTGCCGA
>CAZBFA010000042.1:0-6015 GCA_964491045.1 Candidatus Woesearchaeota archaeon | reverse complement strand
AATAAGGTAGTACTCCCTCTTTTTCCAATTAGCATAATACCTTTTGATTAGGCGTAGCTTCTTTATAAGTCTTATGCCCAATTTTGCCATTAAAGAGGCTTAAGGAATATATTATAAATGGATGCGGCTTCTTTTAAGTACATGGCGATCGAAATTCAAAGTCCCGTTGCATACCCCCAAAATCCATTTCCGGACAAGAAACTGGAAAAGCTTGTTGTGTCAATAGCAATTTACATCCCCAATACGGAAAAGGATGACAAGGTCATAAAGGATGAAGACTACAAAAGTAGGATCAGCCAGGCTCAAGACTTCTTGCTTGACTTATTTGGCGGCTATACCCTGCTTGGCGAGGGAAAAGGCGAATTCATATCAAAAAAAGGAAAAAGGCTGAAAGACAAGATAGCAAGAATAGTTAGCTACTCTGATGTCAGCAAGTTTGACAACGAAAAAGAAAAGCTGTACAATTGGATGGTAAAAAAGAAGGAAGAATGGTCGCAAGAATCCATTGCATTTGAATTTTGCGGGGACTTGTATTATTTATGATTGTTAATCCTGTAGTTAATGGGGAGTGTGTAACACTCTGAAGTCATTCAATCATCAAAACATTTTTTAGCCCCTTAAAATCTTTGTCGCCAGTTACTACAGCGCCATTTAATTTTTTGGCTGTTAGAAATACAAAAATATCGGCCAGGCTAATATTTTTCCTCTCTTGTTTTATCTCAGCATGATGTTTTCCAACTTCTTGTGCAAATTCCACATCGATAGGGAAAATCGAAGACAATGTTAATATTATTTTTTTTGGCTCTTCAAAGTTGAAGTTTTTTCTTCGGAAGTGGCTTGCAAGTTCTGCAATTGTGATGATGTTTGTATATATCTCATTATTTGGGCTCTCTGCTATTGTGCGAATTTTTTCTCCTTTAGCTGTGCCGTCAAAATATTCGACCCATGCAAATGCGTCCATAACAAAATTATTCATTTTTTTCTATTTGTCCTTTAAATTTGCTTTCTTTTACAAAAGGGCCCAAGCCGCGGCATAGCCCAAAACCGCTCTTTTTTATTTTTTTAACATCTACTACAACCATTTGCCCGATTGTTAGTTCTTCAGCTTCTACGACAGTTTTTGGCAGTGTTATCACTAATGAACCGCCTATCTTTCGTGTTTTTGTTAATATTTCCATAACAATGTGTATAATTTTATTATATATAAAGTTTTCTCCAATTGAATTAGTTGCAGGCATTTTTGTTGTAACACGAGTTTATGCATAAAAATGATTATCTATCTAAAAACTATTGTGGAAAATTATTAGAAATGTTTTGAAAGTTATGAAAATCTTACGGTGCTAAAACTTCATCCCGCTGAGCTTTGAAAACTTCTGCATCAGCTTCTCAGGGCTTTTTCCCTTCCATCATCTCATTCTTTCAATCCAGGTGTTGTCTGCGCTATATTTTGGCGTGGCATTTAATCTTCATTTATAATCTTAGAGATGTTTGAAACAAAGGTTTTTGCATTGTTTAAAGAATTTTCCGCAGGTTCTTTATTTGCTTGGGGGATTGTTTTATAAGTGAAATTTCCTCTTTTCCATTTTTCTTCTCTGAATATTTCCAAGAGTTCATCTGCCTTTACAACTATTTCTTTGTAAATTTCAAGAAGTTTTATATCAAGAATTCCCGTATCAACAAGAACTGTTTTGAATAATTCAAATGTCTTTTTGTGAACTTCTGGAACAGCTGTTTTAATGTTTTTAACCAGAAGTATTGCTTTTGCTGAATAAAAAATTGCATAATAAGAATGGGATATTACGGCGCTATAAAAGGTGATTTTGCTTGGAAGCTCAAATTTTTCTTTTGTATTGGTTTCTTCGCTTAACTTTTTTAAAGATTCTGCTGCCAATATCTCATTATCTGCCCTTTCCAGAAATATTTTAACCATTGAATCCATTTTTAATTGCCTCCCCAAATATTTTATAGTAGTGCTCAGCCCCAAAAAGCAATAGATTATTTCTAACGATGTCTTTTCCATAATTTGCCTCGTTGCTTAGGAGCATTTCAAGAAACTCTGATTTTCTAAACACATATAAATGCATCTTGGGGATGCTCATTTCACAATAATGGGATAGTTCGGCATACACCTTTTTTGATTCGATACTGTTTTCTATTAGTATCACAACATCAATATCAGAGTCTTTTCTCTGTGCCATTTTTGCATAGCTTCCTGTAATTATTAAAGCATAAAAATGTGCAGGTATTTTTTCTGCAAGACCATTTATCTCTTTGTAAGGAATGTGTGTTTGGTTCCATGCAGTATATTCTGAAATAATGCCAAGATAAGCTTGCGTTTTTATGTTTTCAAGAGCAAGAGAATAAAGAACGACATTTCCTGCTTTTTCTTCTTTCAAAATGCTGCTTTTCACAAATCTCTTCAGTGAATTATACACATAACTCTCTGAGCTCTTTCGCGATAGATTTTTGATATCCTTGAATGTGAATCTTCTCCATGGCTCTTTAATAAATGGTATTAAAATCTCATATTCTTTTTTTAGCATTTTTCATTCACCTTGTTATAAATCCTTATTATAGGATTATTTAATCCTTATTATAGGATTAAACTATTTAAGCCTTTCGGATGTCTTTTTTGTGTCTCTAGAATCTCATCCCGCTGAGCTTTGAAAACTTCTGCATCAGCTTTTCAGGGCTTTTTCCCTTCATCATCTTCATCATCTTCTTGCTCTGCTTGTACTGCTTCAATAATTCTCGAACTTCTGATGTTGAGACGCCAGAGCCTTTGGCCATCCTTTCAATTCTGCTGTTGTCAATGATATCAGGATTTTCAAGCTCTTCTTTTGTGCAGCTGTCCAGTATGTATTTCCACTTCTTTAATTTCTCATCCTGCACCTCAAGCATTTCTTTTGGTATGTTCATGTTTCCAAAGCCAGGGATTAGATCCATTATCTTGTTCAACGGCCCCATTTTTTTCATGGCCTGCATTTGATTGTAAAGGTCAACGAAATTAAAATCTCCTTTCAAAAATTTCTTGCTTATCTCTTCTGCTTCCTCTTCCTTCACAATGCCTTGCGCTTTCTCAAGCAATAACTCAAGATCACCCATGCCAAGCAGCCTTGAAACAAATCCCTTTGGATTGAAAATTTCTAGATCATCTGCTTTTTCTCCAATGCCAATGAACTTTATTCTTGCCCCTGTCACAGCTGTTGCAGTCAATGCGCCGCCAGCTTTTGCAGTGCCGTCGAGCTTTGTCACAATTACCCCGGTAATCTTGCATGCATTGTGAAATGCCTCAACCTGCTTTCTTGCTGCCTGGCCAATATCCGCATTTATAACTAATAGATTTTCCTCAGGCTTTATTTCCTCGCCAAGTTCCCTGATTTCTTTTATCAGGTCCTCGCTCAATGCATCCCTGCCGGCAGTGTCTATCAGCAGCAGGTCATATTTTTTTATTTCATCCCTGAACTTCTTGTAAATTTTCACAGGATTTTTTTCATTCCTTTCTGAAAAGCAGAAGACGTTTACAGCCTTGCTTACCTGCTCTAATTGGTCTATTGCAGCAGCCCTGTGAACATCAAGAGCCATTGTTGCAACTTTATATCCTCTTTTTGAATAATATTTTGCTACCTTAGAAATATTCGTTGTCTTGCCCGAACCATACAAACCACTGAACATTATCTTGAATGGCTTATTTGCCTTTATTTCAATCTCAGATTTTTCTTCTCCCAAGAATTTGACAAGCTCTTCATAAACAATCTTTATTATGTACTCTTTTTGGTTTGCTCCTGTTGGCGGTTTTTCCTTCAAGGCTCGTTCTTTTATTCCTTTGGTTAAATCAAAAACTAACTGGACATTCACGTCCGCATTCAGGAGCGCTTTTTGTATCTCTTTTACAAGCTCATCAATAAGCTTTTCATCAACAAATATTGCTCTGGCTACTCTTTTCAATGTTTCTTTCAGGCTCGTGCTTAACTTCTCTAAAACCATGTAAAATCCATTGCCTTAGGGTTTTATAAACATATTTGATGGAAAGAATCAGGCTGTTTTTTCTCATAGTTCATCTGCATATTCAGGGTATAATTTCCGCACAGTTTGTATATATGGTGCTGTGATATTTTCGCTAGGGATTATGTCAAAATCAAAGCCGTTTAATGCATTTGAATACATATATGGTTTTTCAGAGCAAAAATCAAAAATTAATGTGGCCATAGACCGGGTCCGTAACCTGGATATACAATCCTTTTGGCCAATTTTTACCCATTTTAGCCAATTCCCATTTCTCTATACGTGCAACATATTCTTTTTGCACTTCGTACCTTCTCTCCTCAAATTTGATTTGGTCCAGTAGCGAATTAAATTTGATATATGGCATAGCTTATTTTGATAGTGACAGATTTATAAATCTTTTTGAGGGTAAAATTTTTGGCAAACCGTGAGAAGCTTTATAAGGATATTGTCTCTCTAAATGGCAAGTGATGCAGAGCAGTCACTTAAAGCCAAGGCAGGGCAGCAAGCCAAAGAAAGTTCTAAACACCATTGTATCATCCATTGCAGCAGCAGGCATGTTTTTTGGCGCATCTCCTTCAAGTTTCGCTGCAAATGCATTAGAAAAGCAAGAGCAAAAAGCATCTTCTTATGCTGCTCATTCATCAAATAAAACCGATAGTGTGCAAGGCAAATCTTCAGTGAATTCATCTCAAGAAGCAGGCTCATTTATAGAAAGCGCAACCCCAACACTGGAAGAGATATTAAAAAACCGATATGGAGAAATTGCAGTTGACCAGTATTATGCTTATTACGATGAGCTCAAAAAAGCAAGGACAATCATCATGCTTGGCTTTGACCATGCAAGCGATTCAAACCCTGCAGTGCAGATAAAGTTTGGCAGGTGCACAGGAACATACGGCCTTGAGAGCGTGTATTGGTGCCTTGACAAGGGAACTGTTGAATTCAAGCATAAGAATGGGGCATTTACAATGGAAGACCTTGAGGACATTGAAACAGAGAGCTTTACGCTTGAGCTTGACGGGAAATCAGTTCCTGTTGACAAGATTAAAGGTGAGGACATTGTATCTTTGCTTGTTGCCGTTGCCAATGGAGAAGATATCTCAGAATACATTGCAATAAATGGGGTTTCATTGGCAGATTTTGTTTCAGCAGGAAATGCCATTGGCAAGGATGTGCTTGAGCATAATCTTGGAACAATCGTTACAGGCCCAGACCATAATGAAACTCACATTCCTGGCATATACACCCAGCTTAATTTCAAGGCAAACCTTTCAGCATATACGGAAATGGGTAAAAAAAACAAGCTTGAATACTCATTGTTTGATTTTGAAAAGGCATTTAATGTCAGGAATTCCTTTGCAGCAGACATAGTAGTGGACACGCCAACAACGGATACTGTTCTGGGATTCAGGGAAGAAAACCACATAAATGCTAATATTAAGGTTGGGATTGACCTCAACAGCGTGGAGCAGAAATTATCCCAGGAATGGGGGGTATTTGTTCACGGTCCTTCAAAGAACAAAAAGTATGGCACATTATTCTTTGGATTTTATTATGGCCTTGAAGATAACATGGAGCAGGATTTTGACATCTCTTTTGTTGCAGATGGAGCAATTACGCAGCGCCTGCTTGCATTGATGGTGGAGCAAAATGTTTTGTACAGCATGACGGAGGTTGAGCGTGATGACCTTATCAGAACATTTGTGGTCTATGGCGGCGGAGAAATTACATTGCCAAAAATAGACACTGCATTCGGGGGATTATTTGGCATTGGGCAGAAAAACATAAAGAGGCTGAATGAATACAACAAAGACAGCGGGCGGTTGACGCTTGAGCAGCAGCGCATTGGCGACATGATTGAAAAGTGGGATGCATTATTTGAAACAACACAGGAAGATATAGAGGAAGCAGAGAGCGCCTCATTATCTAAGTACTGCCCCGTCATATCAGCCTATACAATTCCATTGAAAGAATATCTTGATAAAAAGGCAAATTTGCAGGCAATCA
>CAZBFA010000041.1:3442-6196 GCA_964491045.1 Candidatus Woesearchaeota archaeon | reverse complement strand
CAGCAATCCAAAATGAACTTCTCCAACCTTGTTGTGGTCATCATTAATGTAGCCAATAAGCCTCGGGCTTGCATCGCCGTCAATTTCAACCTCTTCCCTCAATTCGCGAAGCATGCTCACAGAAATTGGATTTACTTTTTTGTCTTCAACATCAACATGCCCGCCAATGCCAATTGACCATTTCCCCCTTAATCTTTTCTCAAAATAATCCTTGTTGCCAGTTGCTCTCTGGTAAGCAAAAACATGCCTTGTGACATGGTTGACAATTGCGCAATATGCAATAGGCTGCTTGAAATTTGAATCTTCTTCAGCATCTCCTCTTTTCATGTATTTATAATTTGTGAGTATTCTTGCTTCAAAATTCTCTTCATCAGCATGCCTAAAGCCCTCAAAGTATTCATCGCCAAATAATTTATTCTTGTCAACAACCATTATCAGCTTGTCATTCTTGTCCATTTTAATCAAAAATAAGACATAAAAATATATTATAAATATTTGTCTGCTGCTATATACATTACTGAGTCATCAAAAAGATTTATAAATCATGCAGGATTCAAAAGCAAAATGGCAAAATATAAGGTTTATGTTGATGAAGAAACATGCATAGGGTGCGGCGCGTGCACTTCTGTCTGCGATAATTTTGAGCTTGTTGAGAAAAATGACGCTTTCAAGGCAAAAGCAAAAAAGTCAGAGGTTTCTGAACTGGGCTGCAACCAGGAAGCAAAGGACGTCTGCCCTGTCAGCGCGATAAAAGTCGAAGAGAAAAAATAATCCTTGTTTTTTATTAAAGCCTGTCCTTCACAGCAGCATAAATCAAGGGCAGGGCTATCGTGGCATCGCAGATGACATTTGCATACATGGCATTCTTGTTTAATTTTCCCCAAGAAATTCCTTCTCGCAGGTCAGCACCGGACGAGCCGCCAAAATGGGGGATATCAGTGGTAATTTGAACAGCATAATCAGCCGATTTTGAAAACTGCAGCGCCTGCTGTATGTAATTCTTTGGTGTCCCTCCGCCAACATAAATGACACCCGCCTTCTTGCTCGCCCACACCAGTTCAATCATCTCATTTAAGTCATCAAAGCTGCCTATTGGCATTTTTTTTCCTTTTATCATCTGCCCCCAGACCATCAGGCCTATCGCAGAGTCAGATATTGCAGGGCAGAATATGGGTATGTTTTTTTCATAAGCAGTTTTTAATATTGACTTCTTTTTGTCGGGCAGCAATTTTCCAATCATCCATAAAAACTCTTTTATTGTTTTTGCTTTGCTTAGCGCATCAAAATGCTTCTTGAAAAAATTCTCAAGGCCCACATAAACATCATTTGACATGAACGAGTCATATATCCTGTCAATGCCTTTCTTGTTTAATTCTATATCATCCATTCTAATGCCCTTAAAATGCCCATAGCCAATTGCCTCAACCATGTCATGAGTCAATGTGGCGCCAGTTGCAACAAGCACGCCAACATATTTGTTTTCAAGCATGTCAATCATTATGTCTTTCATTCCTCCTGGGACCATTGCGCCAGCCTGCCCCAAGAAAACAGTGCATTCTTTGTCTTTTATCATTGCTTCCATGACATCTGCAGCATTGGCTATCCTTCCTGCCCCAAATACGCCGCTTCCAGACATTTTTCTGGCTAATTCATTGACAGTCATGCCTTTGCTTATGATTATATGCTCAACTTTGTTTTTCATCATCCGTAGAAATTAACCATTTTTACCGGCATTAAAAAATCAACAAAGCATATTGCAACCAGTGCAACGCCGTATTCTTTTTTTGGCCTGAAGCTTTTTATTGTTGTTTTTATGCCTTGTAATGACATGTCTGGATAGCTTGCCTTTGCTATCTCTTCCAAGCCGGACAAAAGCCATTCTTCTGCCTGTTTTTCAGAGGCATATCTTTGTTTTTTCTTTACTTCATCGCCAGGATATTCAAGCACAATTCCCCCATGATTGTTTCCTTCCTTGTCATGCAGCCACCCATAAGAGATGCCTGCTATTGCAGGATCATTGCTTCTTGCAGTTGATATTGCCTCGATGACTTTCAATTCTGCGCCATGAATCAATTTTGGCTTTTCAACTTCAACAGCATCTTTTGGCAATATGGAAGAATATCTGAGTATGTTGCATACTGCTATGCCTGCGTCCTGCAAAGCCATATGATAGGGAACAGCCTCAATTGGATTGTCGCTTTCCCCGTCGCCAGATGTTACAAAATAACTTCTGGGCATGGCGTTGGCTACGCAGAGCGAATCGACAAAAAAGCTCATCCCGCTGCATTGGTTCTGCGCCGGAAACAGCCTTCCGACGATGAACTCATCATTGTCTTTCATTTTCCCATACCCAGTAGCAAATTGTTTATAAAACTATCTTTTTATCGAATATTTATGTTTGCTTACATAATCAGGCACGGGGAAATATTCCTGAAGGGGAAGAATAAAGTGTTGTTTGAAAAGAAACTTGCAGGCAACATAACAGATTGCTTGGTGAAAAACAAGATAAAATTCAAAAAAGTTGAACTGAAAAGGAACAGGATTATTGTGTACAGCAATCAAACTTGCTCTTGCTTAAAAAACGTATTCGGCATATCTTCTTTCAGTAGGGCCATAGAAGTTAATCAAGACATTGAAGAGATTAAAAAAACGGCATTAAGCCTGTACAAAAAAGGCTCATTCCGGATAAGCGCGCAGAGAATAGAGAAAAATTTCAAGCTAAACTCAAGCCAGATAAATGTTTTAGTCGGCGCT
>CAZBFA010000041.1:291-3391 GCA_964491045.1 Candidatus Woesearchaeota archaeon | reverse complement strand
AAAGCAAGAAGGCAAAAGTTGATTTAGAAAATCCAGAAACAAATATAGGCGCGGAATTATTCAACAGCAAGGCATACATTTTCAATGAAAGGGCAAATGGCCTTAAGGGTCTGCCAGTTGGCATTGAAGGGAAGGTTGCAGTTCTATTGGAGGATGAAAACTCTTTGATTGCAGGATTGTTGATGCTTAAAAGAGGCTGTTCAATCATGTTGATAAAGAATGGCAAAGTCAGCCATGATGCATTAAAAAAATTCTGCTATGGATTTGATTTGGAAATAAAAAAAACGCTCCCAAAAGGAATAACTGCAATGGCCGTGAATGACACATTGGAAAGCATAAAAAACAGAAAATTCAAGTGCGCTGTCTTCAGGCCATTAATAGGCTATAACAAAGAAGAAATTGAAAACTTAAGGAATTTGCTGAAAAATGGCTGATATATTCATAATGACATATGGCTGCACTGCAAACCAGGACAATACTGCCATAATAAAAGGCATACTGGCTAAAAACGGGCATAAATTGGTTGAAAATGCAGATAATGCAGATGTTGTGGTAATAAATTCATGCATTGTCAAAAGCGTTACAGCAAACAAAATTAAGTCTGCGATTGCAAAGTTCAAAAATAAAAAAATGATAGTAACTGGCTGCATGCCTGAATCAGAGAAAAAACTGCTGAAGCAGCTTGCGCCAAATGCATCTATAGTCAACACTTTTTATGTCACAAGCATTAATGAAGTTATTAATTGTTTATTGCATGGGGAAAATATTGATTTGCTTGGAAAAAGGAAAGAAAATAAAACAGGCCTGCCGAAGATGTTTGAAAAAAACAAAGTAAGCATGCAGATAGCAGAGGGCTGCGCTTCTTTCTGCTCATTCTGCGAGACAAAACTGGCAAAGGGCCAAATTAAATCAACAGACGAAGAAAAACTAATTGCAGAATTGAAGAGGTATGTGTCAATGGGCTATAGAACAATTAATATAACATCAACAGACAATGGCTGCTATGGCTTTGATATAAACACAAATTTGCCATGCCTTTTGAAAAAGCTTGTTGCAATCAATGGCAATTTTTCATTGCGTATCGGCATGATGAATCCGGAGCACGTTCTTGGATTTCTTGATGAGCTGATTGATGTTTACAAAAGCCAAAAAATAATGAAATTTATCCATATCCCTGTTCAGTCAGGCAGCAACAAGGTTCTTAATGAAATGAACAGGGGATATGCTGTAAAAGATTTTAAGCGCATCATTACAAAGTTTAGAAAAGAAATCCCTGGCATAAACATAAGCACGGATATCATCGTTGGCTACCCAACAGAGGCAGAGCAGGATTTTAACAAAACATTAGAACTGATAAAAGAAACAAGGCCGGAAGTTCTGAATATTTCTAAATACGGCCCAAGGCCGGGAACAAAAGCAGCAAAACTAAAGCAGATTCCAACATGGCTTGTAAAAGAGCGTTCAAGAATATTAACAAAAGAATTCAAAAAAATAAAAATAAAAAATTAAAGCTTGGCCAATGCCTTGTCAGCAGACTCAAGGTCTTTCCATGCAAGGTCATACATATTTGTCAATGCGCCTGCAAAGAACGGCGTTGTTATCCACACACCAATGTCATAAGTTGGATGCACATCAGCATCATCCATCACCATGAACATCAGCTCCTTGCCGTCAATTATGCAGAACCTGGCAGACATCTTGTCAACAGATCTGACATCAGCTACTTTCATCAAGTCCTTTGCAGCAGCGGCAGATTCTTTTGTGATTGGCGCAGCTATCTTTATCTTAACGCCCTTCTTGCTTAATTTTTCCAGCTCCGGCTTTAATGCATCAACTTTTCTTATAAGGCCTTTTGCAGTCGTCATTATGCTTATGCTTTTTGTCGCATTCTTTATCATCAGTTCAAGATGAGTGTATACATTGTGCCTTCCCCTTATTGCTCCTGACAGGTCGCTTGGCTCAACAAACTCAATGCCTTCTTTATGCAGAAGTTCAAGCTCTTTTAAAACATCACTTCCTTTCATGTCTTCCAGTCTTTTCAGGGAATCATCAGCATCAATTTTGATCAGCTTTTTGACCCTTTCAACAACCTCTCTTGGCTCAACAGCAACATATTTTATCGGTTTTCCAAGCTTCATGACAACAAAGCCCTTCTTTTCCAAGGATTCAAGAACATCATATGCCCTTGACCTTGGCACAGTGCCAATGTCAGACAGCTCACCTGCAGTAGAAACACCTCTGGACAGCAATGCCGTCCATATCCTAGCCTCATAAAGGTTAAGATTAAACGAACGTCTTAACTTGTTTAAAAAATCTTCTTTTACTATCATTATTAACCCTCCCAATGCCTCTTTCTTTTTTATTTTTAGATGGTTTATTACTCAAATTAACATCAGCAATTTACCATCAATCAAACACAACTATGTAAATTTTAGTTTTAATAGTAATATGCTCCTATTTAAACATTATTATTTTTGAAAGACGGGATTAGAAAAATTATTTAGTACTAATTTAAAAGTTGTAACATGATTTTGCTTATAAACAGTGTAGTAAATGTTATTGGTCTAATATCTAATGATCATCTTAAACTCTTTATCTTTTCATTTGTGAAAAGTACTGGACAAAATGGACAGACATGCGCGCAGGATTTATAAACAAAAGTCAATAAAATAAAAATAAGATGAGTTCACAAAAATATGTAACAATGAATGAAGTTGAAAAAATAAAAAAAATGTTTGCTGGGTATAAAGAAAACGATATTACCTTACAAAATATTGCAAACAATTTAAATCGTCATCCAACAACGATTGGTAAAATATTCAAAAAAGAATATGGTAAAGAATTTCAATTGATTGCTAAGGTTAAATCCTACGAACATGCAATTAAAGTCAATAAAAACCAAATATTATGGGCATTTAAAAAGTATAAATATGGGCAAAGCGCAAAGGACTTGGCAAAAATATTAAACCTCGACCAAAGAGCATTAGCAAACAGATTTTTAAAAGATTTTGGTGATGAATATAAAAAAATAGCTGCTTTAAAAAAAGCCGCATGGAAATGGAAAAAGGTACCACATAAACAGATCAAACAAGCTTTTAGC
>CAZBFA010000041.1:0-281 GCA_964491045.1 Candidatus Woesearchaeota archaeon | reverse complement strand
AATATCAACAAATCGCAAAATCAAGAAGGGATGAAAGAAAGGTGACGAAAAGTGAATATATAAACGCTTTCAAAAAATACAAAAAAACACCAATTTCATTAACTGATTTAGCAAATTCATTAAATATAAGAATAAGCAGTTTAAGATTAAGATTCATCCGATTATTCGGGGAGCAATAGTAAAACTTAAAGCTCGCGACCACCACCCATCACAGATGGGTGGCATTCTCGCCCTTCGGGCTCGGGTCGCTCGCTAATATGCATTGAGCCTTGTTTGGTTCA
>CAZBFA010000040.1:0-6328 GCA_964491045.1 Candidatus Woesearchaeota archaeon | reverse complement strand
CTCGCCCTTCGGGCTCGGGTCGCTCGCTAATATGCATTGAGCCTTGTTTGGTTCAGATCAAACCATTTTTGCTTTCTCAAGTAGCTGTCAAGGTGATCAATGTCTTTTGGATTCGCAATGTAACTGCTTGGATTCCACAAGCCTGAACCCCAAAAGTATCTCTTCTTCACCCATGGAAATTTCTGGAATAGCTTCTTTGCCACATAGCCTTTCAGCATTTTGGCCACTTCCGGCCTTGAATAATTGCCTATATCCAGCTTCATGTGCACGTGGTTAGAGTCAAAGCCCTTGCCTTCAATTACTATGCCATATCTTTTTGAAGCCTCATCAAAAAGCCTGCTGCACTCTTCTCTCACTTCTTTTATGTCAAAAATATTGTGGCAGTACTTTACCTTAAACATGCCATGCATCCATGCCTCGCCGACCATTGAGCTATACCTGACTGGATTTTCTTTTCTCATTCTCAAAAACACCCCGCAGAAAGTTTTATTAATCTCAAAGAAAGCTCACACTATATCGGATTGATACAGTGCGAAAACATCCTTCGCACTATTTTTCTTTATTTTTCAAGCAGAAATAGTTTTCGCTGCAGCTATTGGTTTCACCCACCAGTCCTAGACTGGTGGAAATGTTGCATTATACAGAATAAAATCCAAGGATGAAGCTAAAGAGTACATAGGCCGTCCGGGAAAAGTAGAGTGGGGCATCAAGTTCTATTCTCATGCTTATTTCGAAGCATTAAGAGAAAAATTAAGAGCAGGATCTGCATATACAACACAATAGGTAATCTTAGGGATAAACCAAGCCACCACTAGTTTTATAAACTCTTTTTTTGAACATTTTCTTATGGACGTCGCAGTTTTATATTCGGGCGGAAAAGACAGCACATATGCAATAGAATACTGCATGCAGAAAAAGTGGAACATCAAATACCTGCTGTCTGTAAAGCCAAACAGGACAGACTGCTACCTTTTTCATTTTGCGACTGTTGAGCATACAAAAGAGCTTGCAAAAATCCTTGGGATAAAGCACATTCTGATACAATGCTCTGTTGCCGACCCGGTAAAAGAAGCTGAATTGGTGAAGAAGATTGTTGTTGAAAACAAGGTTGATGCTCTTGTTCTTGGTGGGGTTGGCTTGCAGGAAACACAGCTTAAATCGCTTCAAGATGCATTAATGCCTTTGAAAGTGGAAGTATTTGCATCGCATGCCGGCTTTGATTCTTATGAACTGCTTAGAGAGATGATAAACAAAGGCTATGAAATTATATTGACAGAAGTCGCATCTGATGGCCTGACAGAAGAGCACCTTGGTTTCAAATTAAACAACAATACCTTAAGCCAGTTTGTGAAGCTGTCTCAAAAATATGGTTTCGAAATTTTGGGCGAAGGCGGATATTACAATTCACTTGTTGTTGACGGCCCGATATTCAAGAAAAAGCTCGAAATTATAAAATCAAAAAAAGTTATGAATGGCAGCTCTGGCTACCTTGAAGTTGAAGAAGCAAAGGTAATCAACAAGCCAATAACAGTGAATAAATCATTTTAAATCTATAGCAAACACAACATGGTGTTATATTTCATCACCAGAAACAAGAATAAGTTTTCAGAGGTTAAGGCAATCCCTCCAATTGTTGAGCAGCTCAACATAGACATGCCGGAAATTCAAGGCATTGATGCAAAAGAAATCATCATGGCAAAGCTCTTAGCAGCATTAGACTATAAAAAAGAGGGGGTTCATTGTTGAAGACACTTCTTTGTATTTTGATTGCCTTAATGGCTTGCCAGACCCATTGATCAAGTGATTCATGAAAGCAATTGGAAATGAAGGCTTATATGATATTGTTGAAAAATTAGGATATCCATATGCAGAAGCAAAAACCGTTATCAGGTATGCAAAAAGCCCTGATGATATCCATTACTTTGAAGGTTCTATCAAAGGCAGAATTATCCAGCCAGCAGGAAAATCTGGCTTTGGCTGGGATCCAATCTTTCAGCCAGCAGGATATTTTGAAAGCTTTGCCGAGCTGACGCGCGAAGAAAAAAACAAGATAAGCATGAGAAGGATTGCCTTGAACAAACCAGGGGATTAATCAGAGAAAAAATAGGCTGCAAAGAAATTTATATTTTACACTAAATTATATGCATGTCATGAACTGTCTTGTAGCTGTGCAGCTCGCTTTCAGCAAACCATAATTTTATCTCATTTTCAGCGTCATTCTTGTCAGATGATGCATGTATCACGTTCTTTACAACCATATTTTTATTATCAGCATATTCATAGCTTACATGAGTGAAATCGCCCCTGATCGTTCCTGGCAATGCTTTTCTCGGCTCTGTATCCCCGACCATCTTTCTCACGTTTTCAATTGCATTAACGCCCTCTAAGCAGAACGCCAAAACGGGGCCTTCACTCAAGAAATCAACAAGCTTGTCACGAACATGCTTTCCTCTTCTTTTTTCAATGTCTTCTGTGTAGTGCCTTTTTGCAAATTCCTTGTCAATCCAGTTCAGCTTCATCCCAATAATCTTAAAGCCAGCATCCTCAAACCTGGAAAGAATTCTCCCAATCAGGCATCTTTGCACTCCATCCGGCTTTATCAGGACTAAAGTTCTTTCAACCATCTTATTTTGCCTTTTTATGCTGCGCCCATTTGAATTTGCCGGGATTTCTGTTTAATTTTAAAAGATTTTTTTGACATTTCCCCGAGCAAAAATTAAGTATTTTCCCATCACTCTGCACATACATTATTCCAGTTCCCTTTTCAACATTCCTTGCGCAAAATGTGCACGTTGCCATTTAACCTCTCCTCGTTTGCGTCAGTTTTCTTGCCTCTATTTCGGTTTCTCTGAGCATCAAAACATCTTTTACCCTGACAGGCCCTTTTACATTTCTTCTTAAAATCTTGCTTTTGTCCCTGCCTTCAAGAATTTTGCATCTAACCTGGACAATTTCACCTCGTGTTCCTGTTCTTCCAACAATCTCTTCAACAACAGCAGGGTATGCATTTGACATTACAGAAACAGGCTTTTCTTCAGCAGGCTTTTGCTTCTGCTCCTGCTTTTTTTCTTCTGGCTGCTTCTCAGCTTCCTTGTTTGGTTTTGATTCCTTCATGATAATACCTTAAATCACTTTAGCTTTGTTGCTATGTCTTTCAGCAGGTTTTTTGCCTCTCCTTCTTGCACAACTGCTATGGCTGTTGTTGACCTTTGCAATCCAGCAAGAGTTCCAAGCTCTTCCTTGCTTTTTATCCTGACCAAAGGCACTCCCTTTTCCTTGCACAATGGCTCAAAATGCATAGTTATCTCTGGCGGATTTACATCATCAGCAATCAAAACCAGCTTAGCCACTCCCCTTTCAACAGCCTTTGTCACTTCATTGACGCCTTTCTTGATCTTGCCTGTTGATTTGGCTAATTCAACAGCCTCATATGCCTTGTCTAAAACTTCCTTTGAAACTTCCATATTAACCTCCTAACACTAATCATTGGTTGTCTATTCCTATAAATTATCCTTTTAAAAGCTTTGCCTTTTGACCCGGCAAAGTTAGTAAACTATTTAAAGCGTTTGACAAGCAAAAAATGCATGGCAGATGACAAGATAAGAATCCCAAGCTCTGGCGGGGGTATCATAAGGTATTTTGAAGACTATAAAAGCAAGATAGAACTGACGCCAAAAGTAATAGTTGGTGCCATCATAGCAGTGATCATGCTTGAGATAATCCTGCATGCATACGGCTCAAGCATATTTGGCTTGTGAAACTAGAATGCAAGCACTTATTTTCTTTTCTTCTTTTCCAATGCCCAGCTAAAAAGCCCGTTACTACCCGGGGCATTACTCCCAGGAATATGTTTAACTTTTTTAATTAAATCAACATCAGCATAAACTGGGATCCCCAATTTCTCGCAATCTTGATAAAAAAATGCATCATCTGGTTTGAAATTATTTTCAGAATATTTCACTTTAATTTTTTTAAGAATTGCCACAGGAATTAAACAGCAACCAAATCCAACTGCAAATGCTTTAACTAACCCCTTCTTTTTTCTCAATTCCTTTGAAAGCATTGTATTTTGTATTTTTCTTCTGTATTTTCTGGAGTAAATCAATCCTTTAGCAATACATGAGATATAACCAAGGGTTCTAAATGGATGTTTTTTTGGGTCATTAATAGAGCCATAATAATAAGGAGCTGCAATCACAGCCTCATCTTTTTTTAATTTTTGAAAATCATTAAGCAATCTTTTTAATATATCCTTGTCAGGGAAAATGTCTTGCTCTAAAGAAAAATGGAAATCGTAATTATTTTTTATTAAATAATTGTTTAATCTCTTTTTTGCTTCTCCAATAGATTTTATTGGTTTTCTATAGTGTCTGCTTTTGATTGCCTTAAACCCATATTTTCTAATCTTCTTAGCATAATCGTTTCCTTTGCTATTATCTATAAGCAAAACATCACAAGAAGTAACTTTCTGCAATTCCTTCACTACCTTAGCCCAATAGTCTAAACAATAATCTTTTCCGTCATAAGTTGGACAACCCAATAAGATTTTATGTTCTTTCATAGACAGTTTTAACTGAGAATTATTTATATAATTAACGAAATTGCCTTGACAAGGTGAACAATACTTTTTTATATCAGTCTCTTCTTGTTCAGAACATGCAAAACACAAAAGAAATTCTTGATAGGTTAAGAAAACATTATCCAAACACCGAATACTACCTTGATTTCAAAAATCCATTGAATCTCTTGGTTGGCGCAATCTTGTCGGCCCAGGCAAGGGATGAAGTCGTGAATGCGACAATGCTGGATCTGGCTAAAAAATATAAAACAGCAGATGATTACGCAAATGCCAGCATTGAAAAACTGGCAAAGGATTTCGGCCACATCAACTTTGCAGGCACAAAAGCAAAGCACATCAAGGAGGCATGCAGGATTCTAGCCAAAAGCTACAATGGCAAGGTTCCAGATTCAAAAGAAGAGCTGATGAAGCTGCCGGGCATAGGCAAAAAAACAGCTAATGTGATTCTTATCAATGCCTTTGACAAGGTAGTTGGCATACCAGTTGACACTCATGTTCAGCGATTAAGCTACAGATTGGGCTGGACAAAGTATAATAATCCAGACAAGACAGAGCAATATCTAGTGAAGATTATTCCAAAAGAATGCTGGAAAGAGTTTCCTTGGCTGTTAAAAGCGCATGGCAGGGCAATATGCAAGGCACCAAACCCTTTCTGCAGCAAGTGTTTCCTTAACAGATTATGCCCCAAAAAAGGCGTTAAGAAAAGGCTTTGACACCAGCTAAAACTTGGCCATCTCTCTTGCATTCAAAAGAGTGAGTTTGCTCATACTACGCCTCTATTTCTATTCGCTGTAATCCCAAGAATTTAGTTTCTATATCTATTGGTTTTTTGCATTTTAGATATAGTGAAATGGCTTCTTTTGTTCTCTTTAACAATTCATCCATATTTTTAGCCTGTGTATGGCATCCAGGCAATTCAACTACATTAGATATAAGGTATCCGTCTTCACCTTGTTCTATAACAACACTAAATTGCTTAGTCATGATACTTAAATAGAATCCTAATTTATAAACATTCCGTAACCCACGGCCCCCCCCTAAAACTAGAGCACCCAAAAACATTTAAATTTCAAAGTCATTTAAAAAGGCATGAACAAATATAAATGTAATGCATGCAAGTATGCATTTGCCAGGGACTTTGATTACCAGGGAAAATGCCCGTACTGCGGCAAGGACGCAGTCCAGCTTGATTCCAGTGTAGACAAGGTTGTAAGGGAAGTCGATGAATTCTGGATTAAGAAGGCAGTGTAATTGCGCAAGTTATGCCTAGAAGAGCCATTGTGTGACATGCAGATAACTATAATAACAGCAAAAAATGCAATTTTCATTAGAAAAAGATTTAAAAAGTTGCGTGGCTTAGGTTAACCAGCATGGAAGACAAGGATTACAAAAACAGGATAGAAGCAATTTTGTTCACAACTGGAAAGTTCATGGACATCGATGAAATAGCAAGGTTGTGCAATGTCGGCTCCATGGGCATTGTCAGAACCATTGTTGAAGAACTAACCCAGGATTATGAAAAAGGCAATGGTTCATTAACAGTATTCTCTGAAAATGGCAAATATAAACTGGGCATAAAAAAGGAATATAATTACCTCACAACAAATCTGATCAGCGATTCTGAGCTTGACGAGCCGACAATGAAAACATTGGCGCTGATAGCTTACAAGCAGCCGGTATTGCAGTCAGAAATAATTGACATGCGAGGGAATACGGCATATGACCATATAAAAACTCTCAAGGATCTTG
>CAZBFA010000039.1:4512-6445 GCA_964491045.1 Candidatus Woesearchaeota archaeon | reverse complement strand
GTTATCTTGAAAGCATCTTTTTTCAGGCTTCTTGCATAAAGATAAGCCATGTCAAACAAATAAGCAGCCATTACTACAATGACTGGTGAAAAGACAAACATCAGCCTTGCGGCAGATCTTGCACCCATAAGCATTAAAAGGAAAAGTATGAATATGAAGGTATATTTCTTGTCAATCCTGCTCACATTCTTGAACACTTCTTTTTCCTTGAAGAACAATGCGAGATAAGATATAATGGCCAATAGCACAAATATAGCCAGGAAACCGAGATACAAGAACATTGACAGGCTGTTCGTGCCGTTTAATCTTGAATCTGGCGAGTACCTGCTGAAAACAAATCCGAGCAGAAAGATTGCATAAACCAATGTTGCAGAGATTATTTTCCATCTTTCTATGCTTAATGCAATAAGCATTTCATAAAACAGGAATGCAGAGCCAATCAGGAATATCAAAACAAAGTTTAAGCCGAGTTGTCCTATCCAGTCTCTTATGTATGGCTGGTGGTTTTCAGCCACTGTCAATGACCACCTTGTTTCTCCAAATGGCTGTGTCAGGCCTATATAAACTTCCCTTGCTCTGGCAGCAAAAAAGTCTGGCCCGAATGCAATCAAAGCAAGTATTAAAATTAAAATAAACCCGATAATAAGGCTGGTAATTCCTTCCGGGAGTTTTTCTCCAAATCTCTTTTTAACGCCAAGCAGTTCCTTGTCAAACAGCACAAACTTGACAGCTGCTACAATCAATGCCATGCTCATTATTGCTCCAGACATAAGCACCGATAAAATGCTGCTGATTGAGAAATTGCCAAGGTCAAATATCCATATTATGAATGAAACTGATACATACCACAGCAGGTAAGCATAGAAATCATTCTTATCAAATTTATTCAGCATGATCTCTGCCAGCACAAAAAGGCCGACAGTCACAAAAATAAAGCTTGTTCCGCCCCAAGTCAGGCCCATAACACCAACAAGCACCCCTGATAATGCTGCATAAATCAGCTTTTTATTTAAGGTATTGGCTTTCCAGTGCAGCGCAAACAGGTATAATGAAGCAAACATCAAGACAAAAGCAAGCGCCTCCTTGTCAGATACTCCGCTCATTGTCCTAAATAAGAATGTAGGTATCACTGTCAGGAATGCTGATGATAACAAAGCCACGCGATGATTAAACAGTTCTTTCACAAACAGGTAAAAGAATATTATGATAAAGACATATGCAATTGCCGGGTATATGACATCTACATACTGCAGTGTTACATCCTTGAAAATTGCAATTATCTTGTACAAATAAACAATGACATAAGACAATACAACATTCTCGCCAGAAGTTGGATAGCCTATTGGATGGTATCTTAATGCATCAATTGCCATTAATTTTCCATTTTCCAGTATATATTCGGCATATCTCAGGAATAATAATGCATCCGGGTCGCTGGGTATGTATTGTTTTGTTGTAACGTCAATCAGCAAGCTCAGGTTTCTTGTCCTTATATAATATCCAAAGGCAATTATTACTGCAAGAAGCCCATAGTATGCCCAGCTGGTTTTTTTCAGAATATCAAATAGCTTTTCTTTTCTTTCACCTATTTTTTGGCTTTCAATGCCTGTTTCCTCTTGTTTACCAGAATCCATGCCAATACCCAAGAACAAATCTTTAAAAGCCTTTCCAACAGCTAAAATAGCTGCACAATGGCAAAACATCTTGGCATAAGAAATGGCGTAGAGAAATATTACTCAAGAGGCATTTACAGAACCCTTGATGATGTCTTGATAGGCCTGCATAACAAGGTGCCAGTCAGCCTTATTGATGTAATGATGTTTGGTGGAATTGCAGTTGATATAGTTCAGGGAGTATTAGGCACAAATGTTGATGTAATGCCCGTATTTTCTGCCATGAACACTTATGCAATGTCTCATGCAATATCATACAT
>CAZBFA010000039.1:2212-4478 GCA_964491045.1 Candidatus Woesearchaeota archaeon | reverse complement strand
CCCTTAGAAGAAACTTTGGGATTGGACAAGACTCCATTAGAGTTCACCTGGAACATCGGTGCAAGCCTGGATCCTAAATGTTCTTCAAAAGACTTCATTGAGTGGCTTTATGAAGACCCAAAATATGTTGGTGAGCAGTTAAGAAAGATGGAGATGGCACGAATCCTGATTAAGAGTTATGATATTCAAAAGTATGAAGGCCCCTTGCAAGTTTCTGATTTTGGAGTCGTTAGCAATGCTGTAAAAGATCAGCTATGGAAGCTTGAAGGCAGGGATCCCGGAAGGTTTCCAAAGGTCAAAAAATTTTCAGTCATGAACTCTCTTTTGGGCTTGGTTGGCGCTCATGGCTCATATGCCGTCATCTCGCCGGAAATTTATCTCTCGCGAAAATGCCTTGCAGATGTTTCTAAACCATACAGTGTCTCATTGCATGCCCTTGCTCATGAGCTTGTCCATTCAAAGGGATATACCCGTGAAAAAGAAACTGAATTAATTGCTCATTTAGCATTGATGAATTCCTCAGAATATGTGCTGAAGCGTTCTACATTGACTCACAGGCTTTTTAGGAACTTCAGGATAAACATAAAGTCGGGAAAATCCATAGAAGACCGCATTATGGACGCAAACCTGCCTTCTCCGTGGGATTCTGTGGCTTGGATATTCTTTGCTGAAGAGCCTAAGGATAGGCCAAACATATTAATGCCTACTGCGATTTTAAGTAAATTCTTATCAGGCTCAAGAGATGTCTTTGCATATAGCATTACGGGCAACAAGCCAAGTGATTACAGCGTTGGATTTTCAAGCTTGCTGTATGAATATGAAAAGAAATTTGGCAAGGTCTGAGCTTGTTCATTTCTTTTTTGAAGCATTGTCTTTTTCTGCAACAATTATCATCTCTTTTGTGTTTGTAATAAATCCCGCCAGCCTGATCAAAAAAAGCGCAATCTTGAATGGCAGCTTGTAAAACAAACTAAATCCTCGCGCATGGTTAAGCCTGTTTAAGATTATTTTAAACCCATTTTTTACCAGCAAGGCATTGATTGCTGAAAAATTCCAGTAATAAACATGCCCTGATATGTCTTTTCCATGGTTTATTGTTTCTGGCTTATTTTTCTTGAAAACAGGCAGCACTAAAACAAGCCTTGCATTGTTTTTTAATTTTGAGTTTATTTTTCTTAAAATATTGCTTGGCTCTTCAATATGCTCAAGAACATGGACAATAAGGGCGCCATCATAGTTATTTTTTAGCTTGTCAAGGCTTTTGATGGTATTAATGCCTCGTTTCTTGCATTCTCTTGCTGCAAAATCAGATATGTCTATGCCTATTGCATTTTTCTTAATGCTGTATATGTTTTGGCCTATCCCCGAGCCAAATTCAAAGATATTTCCTCTCAAGTATCTTAGGTATGTTTTGCTTGCATAATCTGATTTGAAGGCATAATACTCAGGATTGTTCAGCAAGTTTCTGTGCACATTTCCATGGTATGATTCTGTATAATTATTCATGCAAAAACTCTGCCAGAGAGGATTTAAAAATGCTTGGTTATTCTTTGATGCCATTCCAGCTCCAGCCCTCTATTAGATGCTGGCATTTGATTGAAGTATCTGCATATATCTTGAAGCCTGCATTGAATGAATCATAGCCAAACCATATGTCATCAAATCCTTCAAAATTCTTGTCATACCTGAATTTAATCTTTTCAAGAACATTTTTATGGATCAAAACGCAGCCTAAACCACATGCAGCAACTTCAATAATCCTGTTTGCTGAGATTTCCTTTTCTGAAAGGAATTTTATTGCATCCTTGCCTGTTTTTTTCCACAGCAATGGGGTAAGTTCAGTAATTCCATTTGCATTTTGGTATGTAAAATAGACCCCGCTGATTATCTCTTTTTTATGTTTCAATAGCTTTTGTATCATATCTTTTGGCGGTATAACATCCTGCTCTAATGAAAGAAAATAGTCATAACCTTCTTTTAAGGTTTTTTCCCTCAAAATGTTCCTTGAGTCAACAATTCTTTGTTTTGCCGATTCGCTATATGGCCCCTTAATGGCGGGCAATTTTAACAATTTAATCTTATTTAGGTAATCATCATCCTTGGAATTGTCAACAATCAGCACGTCAAAATTGGCATATATCAGGCTTTTGATGCCTTCCGCATATCTCTCTAGAGCGTAATCTTTATGATCTGATGTGGGGCAGCCAACTAGAATTTTTGGCAGATTTCCTTTTTTCATTTGAATGTTGTTTTATGCTTGTTCATA